>JADJYJ010000034.1 GCA_016719785.1 Candidatus Amarolinea dominans | reverse complement strand
GACTTGCGCGGTTTGGGATGCCCTGAAAGGAGATCGCGCTCAATCTCCGATGCCATATGTTCGATCAGGCGGATCTTGTCGCGTGGCGACAGCCTTCTCGCCAGGTCGAACACCTCATTCAAAGTTGCTGTGCTTTGCATGGATCACCTTCTTCGCTGGAAAATGGTTCAAGTCTGGGTTCGACTACCTGATTTTACCCTAAGGTTCGTTTTCTGACAACCTCAGTGTTCTTGACGCTATGCTGCAAGCGGGAATAGACTTCATTCTTCCGCCTACGGAAACAGGCGCAATTCGTGACCGCTTGCAGTATAGGATGAGGATTGCCGAGGCCGGATTGCAGAGGTCAACGTGCAGACCGCGCATTGTTATACGTTCGTCATGACAAACTGCTTGACGAGGTCGCTGCCTTCCTGTATACTCTCGCTCGTAAGGTGCTTCGGTACTTTACGAGATCAGGGCAGAGGAGCGGGGGACTTCTGCCCTGGTTTTTTATTTCCAGGGTCCGCCTCTGACGCTTCACTCCACCGGCGACAACAGCCGCTGACTGCCGCTGCTCTCCGCGGCCCAGCCGTCGTACTTCTCATTCTTCACGTGCCACCAGCGCAGTCCGTCCACATCCACCGGCGCCTCGAGCAGGGCGAGCTTGGTTCCGCGCGGCATTTCGCGTAGCAACGTCGTATTCTTGCCGGGAAAGGACCGCAAAGCCACCCCATCGTGCGTGATCACCATGTGTCGCTAGCCTGCCGGCCGGGTCCACGGGAGCGGATCGCCGATCTGCGCGGTTGGCCAGACGGACGTGCTGTCCCTCGCCGCGACCCGCCGGCCTTGCCGCCCGCTGTCCGACACCCCACATTTCAACGGCAGCTTCCGTGTCCACCGGCCCTTCCTGCACCGTCACCTTGACGCCGGCGCCAAAGCGGCCCACGCGTGGGCCGCGCGTCGTCGCGGCATTGCGGATATTGACTCCCTGCGGCGCCACGACCACGCCGGCTGTCCCACGCGGGGTTGCCTCCTGGGTGGGGGTGGCGGCCGGCGTGGCTGTGGCGGTTGGCGCCCGCGTGGGTTGAGGGGTCGCGGTGGCGGTGGGCGGGGCGGGGGTGGGCGTCGGCCGCGGCTCGAAGCGGCCGCAGGCTAACAGCGGCCAGAGCAAAAAAAGAAACCAGGCGAGCAGCCGCCAACGCCGGCTCACAGGTTCGGCAGCATGGCGAAAGCAAGATATGCTGCCAGCGGGAATAGACTTCACCCTTCCGCCTACGGCAACAGGCGCAATTCGTGCCCGTTTGCAGTATAGAGACCGGGTCCCTGCGCGCAACCCGGTCTCCTGGAGCCTGGCATTATCCACCACTGACCTTCACCTTGTACCCCAGCTCGATCAACAGCGCGCCCGCGCGCTCGCGGTGATCGCCCTGAATTTCGATCTCCGGGCCTTTCTCGCCATCCTTGATCGTGCCGCCAGTGCCCAGGTGCCTCTGCAGGTTCTTGAGCAGCTCGCGCAAGGTGTCCGGGTTGTGCTGCAAGCCGCTGATGACGGTCACGGTCTTGCCCTTGCGCCGTTTGCGGTCACGCGCCACCGTGGCCGTCTGCTGCTTGAGCGGCTTTTCCGCCGCCTGCGGCGCGGGCGGCAGCGGCGCTGGCTCGGGATCTGTCGAATAGACGAGTTTACCCATCAGAGTGCAATGGCCTGGACCCAATACGTATGGCTGACGTCCTTGACCAGGTCGTACAGCGCCTCGGGGATCGGCTCATCGGTGCCCAGCACCATGATCGCTTCGCCGCGCGGGGTTTGGCGGCCGACGTGCATGAACGAGATGTTGACATCGGCGT
This sequence comes from Candidatus Amarolinea dominans, assembly GCA_016719785.1. NCBI lineage: Bacteria > Bacillati > Chloroflexota > Caldilineae > Caldilineales > Candidatus Amarolineaceae > Candidatus Amarolinea > Candidatus Amarolinea dominans. The sequence continues at coordinate 167,842 of JADJYJ010000034.1, read as the reverse complement.
CGCCCAGCATGGTGCCGATGCGGCCGATGATGCCGGGCCGGTCATGGTGACGCGTCAGCAGCAGGTGCCCCTGCGCGGGAAAATCTACCCAAATGTCATCCAGGCCCACAATGTGCGGCTCGTCCTGCACCAGCGCGCCGCTGACCTTGCGCGCGCCGCCGCCGTTCATCACCTGCACGCTAATCAGGTTGTCGTACTGTGACGTGCGCAGCGTCTTCTGTTCGCTGACGGCCAGCCCGCGCTGGCCGGCCAGCCGCATCGCGTTGATGATGTTCACGCGCACATCCACCACTGATTGCAGCATGCCCTTGATGACCGCGGCCGTCACCGAAGAGAGATCATATTCGGCCAGGGCGCCGCTGTAGGTGATCGCGCACGATTTCAGGTTCTTGCCGCCCAACTGCACCGCCACCCGTCCCAGGCGTTCGGCCAGGTTCAGATAGGGCGCCAGGAAGGGCAGATCGCGCGGGGCCATCAACGGCGCGTTGACCGCGTAGCGCGCCGCGCGGCCGGAGAGCACATCAATCACCTGCTCGGCCACATCCACCGCCACCTGATCCTGCGCCTCGACCGTGGAACCGGCGATGTGCGGCGTGATGACGACTTTCGGATGGCGCAGCAGCGGACTGTCTGGCGGCAGCGGCTCCTTTTCGAACACGTCGAGCGCCGCGCCGGCCACGTGACCGCTGTCCAGCGCGGCCAGCAGCGCGGCCTGGTCAATGATGCCGCCGCGCGCACAGTTGATCAGGCGCACGCCCGGCTTCATGCGCGCCAGCGCGTCCGCGTTGATCATCCTGCTGGTTTCCTCGGTCAACGGTAAGTGTACGGTGATGAAGTCGGCGCTGGCGACCAGGGTCTCCAGCGACACCAATGTGACGTTGAGATGGGCCGCCATTTCGGCCGAAATGTACGGGTCGTACGCGATCACGTCCATGGCCAGGCCCTGCGCCCGCCGCGCCACCTCCGCGCCGATGCGGCCCAGACCCAGGCAGCCCAGGGTTTTGCCGCGCACCTCGGTGCCCATGAAGCGGCTGCGTTTCCACTCGCCGGCGCGCAGCGAGGCATCGGCCTGCGCAATGTTGCGCGCCAACGCCAGCAGCAGCCCCACGGTGTGTTCGGCCACTGAGATGGTGTTGCCGCCGGGCGCGTTCGCCACCAGCACACCCAGGTTGGTGGCCGCGTCCAGGTCAATGTTATCCACGCCCACGCCCGCGCGCGCCACCACTTTGAGCTGCTTGCCCGCGCCAAGCACGGCCGCGCTGACTTTGGTCTCGCTGCGCACCAACAGGGCATCGTACGCGGGGATGATTTCGATCAACTCGGCCGGCTTGAGACCGGTGCGTACGTCAACCGTCAACCCGTGTTTCAACAGCAACTCAAGCCCGACCGCCGCCAGCGGATCCGAGACCAGGACCCGACCAGGGCCATTCGTTTTCAGCGTTTGCATGTGCGTTCAACAACCTCGTTGCAATGTTTTACATCGTTTTACATCTGCTCTGGCGCGCTCATGCCCATCAGGTGCAGCGTGCGCGCCAGCATCAGGCGGCAGGCGTCCACCAACTTGAGGCGCGCCTGACCGATCTCCGCATCGGCCGGATCGCTGGACATGACCCGACAATCGCGGTAGAAGATGTGAAAGGCGTTGGCCAGGTCTTGCGCATAGTAAGTCAGGTGATGGGGCGCCAGGTGCTTGGCCGCCAGCGCGATGATCTCCGGCAACTCCAGCATCTTGCGCAGCAGCGCCATTTCCGAGGCATGGTGCAGCAGGGTCACGTCCGCGGTCTCGTCAAGGACCACCTGCGCCTCGTGCGCGCGGCGCAGGATGCTGCAAATACGGGCATGGGCGTACTGCACATAATACACCGGATTCTCGCTGCTCTGCTCCGCGGCCAGCTTGAGATCGAACTCCATCTCACTCTCGGCCGCGCGCGTCAGCAGCAAGAAACGGACCGCATCCGCGCCCACCTCATCCACCACCTCGGTCAGGGTCACGATGTCGCCTGCACGCTTGGAGAGCTTGACCTCTTCGCCGCCGCGCTTCAGCTTGACCAGGGCATAGAGCGGAATCGTCAAGCGCGCCGGGTCCAGGCCCAGCGCCGCCATCACCGCTGCCATGCGCGGCACGTGCCCCTGGTGGTCAATGGCCCAGACATCAATCACCCGCTCGAAGCCACGGCGCACGAACTTGTCATAATGATAGGCAATGTCCGAAGCGAGATAGGTCGGCTCACCGTTGCGACGGATGATCACCTCGTCCTTTTCGTTGCCGGGAAATTGGCTGGCAGCAAACCAGAGCGCGTCATCCTTGTGATAGAGCAGGCCTTTGGCCTCGAGCAGCGCCAGGACGGTCTGGTAGGCGCCGTCACGGAAGAGGGAGCGCTCGGAGAACCAGCGGTCGAAGTGGACATCGAGGCGCGCCATGTCCGTGCGCAGACCGTCCAGGGCCATCTGCAGCGCCAGGTCGGTCAACTCAGTGATGGCCCGCTCTTCGGGCATGTCCAGGAACTGGCGACCGTGCGCCGCGGCCAATTGGGCGCCCCATTCCGCCAGGTAGGCGCCCTGGTAGCCGTCCTCTGGCAGCGGCCGGGCAATGCCCAACGCCTGCGCGTAGCGCGCCAGCAGGGAGGCGCCGAACTTGCGAATCTGATTGCCGGCGTCGTTGATGTAGAACTCGCGCTGCACGTCATAGCCCGCGCCGGTCATCACCCGCGCCAGGGTGTCGCCAAAAACGGCATTGCGCGCGCCGCCAAAGTGGAGCGGGCCGGTGGGGTTGGCGCTGACAAATTCCACCTGGATGCGGCGATTCTGGCCCTCCGTCAGCGTGGCCCAGGCCTCGCCCTGGCCGCGGATGTCATCCACCTGGCCGGTCAGCCAGTCGTGCGCCAGGTGAAAGTTGACGAAGCCGGGCGGCAGCGCACTAACGCTGGACAGGGCCGGATGCGCCATCTGCTGCACCTGCTGCGCGATGACCTGCGCAATCTGCAAGGGCGTCAGTTTGCCTGCGCCCTGCGCCAGGCGCGCCTCATTGACCGGCCGCACGATCTGCAGCGGCAGCGCCGTGGCCCAATCCCCCTGGTCCTTGCGCTTGGGCCGCTCGATCGGAATTTCAGGCAGGGCCAGCGTGGGCAGTTGACCCGCCGCCTGCGCCGCCTGCACCGCCGCGGCCACGACATCGGCGAGTTGTTCAGCGATTAGTTTCATTTAGTATCCTTCAGTGTCCTTCAGTGTCCTTCAGTATCCTTCAGTACGCTTCAGTCTCCAGCCAATTTGGCCCCACTTCGACATCCACCTTGAGCGGGATGCAGAGGGTAAAGGCATTGCTCATCACCTCGCGCACGAGGGCGACGGCGCGGTCAATCTCAGCCTCGGGCGCTTCCAGCACCAACTCATCGTGGACCTGCAAGATCATGCGCGCGCGCAGCCCGGATTCCTGCAGGCGCTGCGCCAGGCGAATCATCGCCAGTTTGATGATGTCGGCCGAGGTGCCCTGGATGGGCGCGTTGATCGCGGCTCGTTCCAACCCCTGGCGCACGTTGAACGGCGTCTTGGCGCTGGGCGCCAGTTCGGGAAAGTAGCGCCGCCGCCCCAGCAGCGTCTCCACATAGCCAACCTGGCTGGCCTGCACGCGCAGGCTGTCCAGATAGGTCTTCACCTGGGCATAGATCGTGAAGTAGCGGCTGATGAACTCCGTCGCCTCACTGGTCGTCATGCCGGTCTGCTGCGCCAGGCCATAGGCGCCCTGCCCGTACACCAGCCCAAAGTTGACCGTCTTGGCTCGCGCGCGCATCGCTTTGGTCACCTCAGCCAACGGCACGCCGTAGACCGCGGCGGCCGTGCTGGCATGAACGTCTTCGCCGCGCTCGAACGCGCCGAGCAGATTGGGGTCGCGGCTGGCGTGGGCCACGATGCGCAGCTCTACCTGCGAATAGTCGGCTGCGATGAGCTGCCAGCCCGTTGGCGCAATGAACGCGCGGCGCACCTGGCGCCCGATCTCGGTGCGAATGGGGATATTCTGCAGATTTGGGTTGGAGCTGGAGAGGCGCCCGGTCTCCGCGCCGGCCTGGTTGAAGCTGGTATGCACGCGGCCCGTGCGCGGGTTGATCAGGTTGGGCAGCGCCAGCACGTAGGTGGACTGCAGCTTGCCCAACTGCCGATATTCCAGGATCTTGTCAATGATCGGATGCTTGCCCGCCATCCCCTCCAACACCCCGGCCGTCAGGCTGATCTTGCCGGTGGGGGTGCGCGCCAGGCTGGTGGCGGGAATCGCCAGCTTGCCAAACAGCACGTCGGCCAACTGCTGCGTCGAGTTGATGTTGAACGCCAGGCCGGCCAGCGCGTGAATTTCCTGGATCAGCAATGTCAGCCGCTGCGCCAGATCGAGCTCCATCCGCTTGAGGAAGGGAACATCCAGCAGCACACCGGCCCGTTCGATGGCGCAGATGACCGGCACCAGCGGCATCTCCACCGTGTCGAACAGTTCGGTCTGGCGTTTCTGCGCCATCTCGGTCTGCAGCAAAGGCACCAGGCGCAGCGTCATGTCCACATCGGCGCTGGCGTAGCGCGCCACCCTGGCCGGCTCTACCTGGTCCATGGTGATCTGCGCCTTGCCCTTGCCGATCAAGGCTTGGATCTCTGTCATCGCGATGCCCAAGCGCGCCAGCGCCTGATCTTTCAGGCCCAGGTTGTGCGAGCTGGGTTCGCATAGCCAGGCGGCCAGCATGGTGTCCCAGGCCAGCCCGTTGACCGGCATCCCCGCTTCGTTCAGCACGGTCATGTCATAGGACGCGTTGTGCGCGGCTTTGGCGACGCTGGGATCAGCCAGCAGCGGCCCCAGCACCCGGCGCAAGGTCCCGATCGGCAGGCCCACGGCTTGGGTTTCGGCCACGCTGGCGCCTGACCGCGTCATCTCCGCGTCTGGCATCACGGCAAACAGCGGCAGATCAGACGTTTCACGTAGGACGGTGCTGGGCGGCGGATTGTCGAGCGCGACCGCGGCATAGGCGCCGTGCCCTTCGGCCCACGAGAGCGCCACGCCCACCAACTGCGCCTGCATCGGATCGGTGCTGGTGCTTTCCACATCGAAGGCCACCAGCGGCGCGGCCCGGCACAGGGCCACGACCTCCGCCAGTTCGCTCTCCGTCGTGAGCAGCCGATACGCCACGCCGGCCTGCGCTTGGTCGTCAGTGACTGCGGCCGGCTCGGCCTCCGCGGGCGCCGTCTCGCTCTGCGGCAGGCGCTCGATCAGGCTCTTGAATTCCAACTCGCGGAACAGGGCCACCACGCGGCTGTGATCGAAATCACGCGTGCGGCACGCGTTCAGGTCCAGTGTGACCGGCAGTTCGGTGATGATCGTGGCAAGCTGCCGCGCCAGCGCGATCTGCTCGAGGTGGCCGGCAATGGCCTCCCGCGCCCGCGGCGGCTTGGCCTCAGCCAGGCGGGCCAGCAGATTGTCCAGCGTGCCAAAGGTTTGCAGCAGGGTGGTGGCCGTCTTCTCGCCGATGCCTGGCACGCCCGGAATGTTGTCGGAGGTGTCGCCGACCAACGCCTTGTAGTCAATCACCTGCGACGGCGTCAGGCCATAGCGTTCCGTGACCGCGGCCACGTCGTAGATCGAGGTTTTTGGTTTCGGCCCGCCGGCCGTGTAGCGCACGCGCACATGCTCGTTGACCAACTGAAACAGGTCGCGGTCGCCGCTGACCAAGATGGAGTCTACGCCCTGCGCGCTGGCCTGGCGCGACAACGCACCGATCAGGTCGTCTGCCTCGTACCCTTCGATCTCGAAGATGGGAATGTTGAGCGCCTCGACCACCTGGCGGATGCGCGGCACCTGTCTGGCCATGTCATCGGGCATCTTCGCCCGCGTGCTCTTGTAGCCCTCGAACTGCTCATGGCGGAAGGTGCGCCCCACGTCGAAGGCTACCGCAATGTAATCGGGCTTTTCATCCGCGATGACGTTGAGCAACATCGAGGTGAAGCCATACACGGCATTCGTCTGCTCGCCGTGGCTGGTTGCAATCTGCAGCGGCACGCCGTAATAGGCGCGAAAAGCCTGCGAGTAGCCGTCAATCAATACTAGCGTGGGCAATTTTTGCTGGGTCATGCTCACTTTATTTTTTCCCACGCCACAGCGCCGCTGCTCAGCAGTTCCTTGACCTGGGCACTTTCCAGGATCGAGGCCGTGAACTTCATGCTGCGGTGGGCGTCGAGGCGAAATTCGCCGGTGTTCAGATGAAGGTGAACGTTGTCGCTGGTCTTGTTGATCAGGCGAATCATGTCGGCCGGTTTCCAGGTCGGGCCGGTGGTTTTTGGTGCCATTCTATCCTCACTTGGTGTCGAACGGTTGTGAGCAGCGCAGGGGAGCGCGGGTTCTGGGGGCCAGAGAATACGCATGACGCACTGGGTCAGCACGGTGCATTGTACCATGTAATGCCGGATGGTCAAACGATGGCCCACACAGTGACGCAGGCCGGCCTTGAAGGAAAAGCACCACCTGTGGTAAACTGTTGATCGTCGCCGCCGCTACCTGGCGGGTTCTTGACGATGATGAGATTTGGATGATAGGGGAGGCAGGAGATTTATGATCGTGGATTCGATCGTTGTCGGCGCGTTGCAGGTTAACTGCTATTTCCTGGGCTGTGAGGAGACACGTGAGGCTGTTGTGATTGATCCGGGCGACCAGGCGAACGATGTGCTGCGTGTGTTGACCAAACATCAGTGGCGCCTGACGCAGATCGTCAACACCCACGCCCATTTCGACCACATCATGGGCGTACGCGACCTGAAGGCCGCGACCGGCATGCCCTTCTACCTGCATCAGGCCGATCTGCCCTACGTGGCCGACATGCGCCAGCGGGTCATGCTTTGGCTTGGCTTCGACCCCGGTGAGCCGCCCACCGTGGATGGCTTCCTGATTCCGGGCACTACCGTGACCTGGGGACGCCAGGCCCTGGAAATGCGTTGGACGCCCGGACATTCGCCGGGCAGCATCACCTTTGTGGACCACGCCGGGCGCCGGGCCTTCGTAGGCGATGCGCTTTTCGCCGGCTCGATTGGGCGCACCGACTTGCCCGGGCGGCAACCACCGCCAGCTCCTGGACGGCATCCGCCAGCAGATCTTCACCTTGCCGGATGATTACGCTGTTCTGCCTGGGCACGGGCCGGCCACCACCGTGGGCCGTGAGAAGCGCACCAACCCCTTCTTCTCCGACCTTGCGGATGACTCCGGGGCCGATTGACGATGTCCAACCACGGTGGTCAACTCATCGTACCCGCGGCGATGCAGGCGGAGATCATCGCCCACGCGCGCGCGGGCTGGCCTGAGGAGGTGTGCGGCATCCTGCGCGGCCGCGACGGGATCGTCACCGGCCTGCTGCCAGCAACCAACGTGGCCGCGGACCGCCGCTTCAACTACACCGTGGATCCAACCATCCTCCTGCGCCAGTTCGATTTCGAGGAGGCGGGCGAGGAGATGATCGCCATCTATCATTCGCACCCGTCGTCGCCGGCCTACCCGTCGGCCACCGATGCGCGCCAGGCCACCTATCCCGACGCGGTCTACCTCATCTGCTCGCTGCAACAGACGCAGGCGCCAGTGCTGCGCGGCTTTCGCCTGCACACGCTCCCCTACGACGGCGCCGCCAGCGACTTTCCGCTGCACCCCGTGCGTGGACGTGACGATTTCTGGGCCTATCAACATCCCGAACCAGATGCTTTCTACCTTCTGCGTCTGAACCTGCCAGAGGCTGGGTTCCGTTGGCTCCAGGTACGCATCGCCGAGGTCACGCTGCGTTCCTCGTAGACTCGTCCGCTACGGCTTTTCCCAACCTAACGTGCGCAGAAAGACCAGGTCCTTCTTGCCCAGAACCGCCCGCGCCAGCAGATCAGGGCGGCGGGCCAGCGTGCGGCGCAGACTTTCGTGGCGACGCCACTGCGCCACGCGGCCATGATGACCCGAAAGCAGGATTTCCGGCACATGGTAGCCCCGAAACGACGGCGGCCGGGTGAAGTGCGGATATTCCAGCAGGCCCGTGGCGTGCGAATCCTGCGCCGGCGCAGCTTCGAAGCCGAGCGCGCCTGGCAGCAGGCGCGTGACCGCATCCACGATGACCATCGCCGCCAACTCGCCGCCCGACAAGACATAATCTCCAATGGAGATTTCATCTGTCGCCAGGTGCAGGCGCACGCGTTCATCCACGCCCTCATAGCGACCACAGATCAGGGCCAGGCGCTCATGGCCCGCCAGCTCGGCCGCCACGCGCTGATCGAACGGCCGGCCCTGCGGCGAAAGCAGGATGATGGGGCAGGGCGCGGGTGTGCTGATGAACAGCGGCTCCTCCTCAGTCGCTTGCGCCGCGTCCCCCCTGGTCCGCGCCCGCCTGCCGCGCGGACATCTCCAGCGCCGCTTCCACCGCGCGAAAGATCGGGTCAGGCTTCATCACCATGCCGCCGCCGCCGCCATACGGATAATCATCGGTAACTTGGTGCTTGCCCTCGGCAAAATCGCGGACATTGTGCGTCTGCACCTGGATGATGCCCGCGCTCAGCGCCCGCGCGATGATACTGTCACTAAACGGCCCCTCGAACATGGCCGGAAACAGGGTAAAAATATCAAAACGCATGGACGCCTTCCTTTATCACTTATGGGTAACTGCTCAGTCAGGCAGCCCGGAGTGCCCCCCTGCCCCCCAATCCTGGGGGGAAAAGCATTCGGCTCCCCCAGGATTGGGGGCAGGGGGGGCCGCCTTGCGCCTGCCCGCGTGGGCGACCGCAAGGGTGCGCCCCTACAAATTGACAAGATACGGAGAAGCCCTCAGGGTCCGAGCAGACCCGCGAACCATTGCTCTTCCAGGCCGGCCAGGGTGCCGTCGGCTTGCAGGTCGTTCAGCGCCTGGTTGACCTCGACCAGCAGCCGCCGCGCCTTGACCGGCAGCGCAATGACATACGGTGCGCTGGTCAGCGCCGGGCCGACGATGCGCGCCGTGGCCTGCTGACCGACGAATTGACGCGCGGTCACGCCATCCACCACAGCCGCGTCCGCGGCGCCATCCACCAGCGCTTGCAGCGCCTCCGCGGGCGTGGCAAAAGTGACGAGGGTCAGCCCGGGGATGCGCTGGCGCAGGCGCCGCGCCTCAGCGTCAGCGTCCGAACCGAGTTCCACCGCCAGTTTGCGGCCGGCCAGGTCCGTGGTGGCTGCGATGGGCGTCGCGGTGATCGTCACCAGGCGCAGCCCGGCCTCGAAGTACGGCTGCGAGTAGGCAATATCCTTGGTGTAGCGCGGTTCCAGCGGCAGCGCGGAGATGATCGCGTCCACACGCCCGGCCCAGATGGCGTCCAGCAGGCCATCGAAGCCGATGGACTCGAACTGCACGCGCACGCCCCAGCGTCGCGCCAGGCCGGCCGCCAGATCCGCATCGAAACCAACGATCTGCCCGCTGGCGTCCAGGCTCTCGAACGGCGGAAAACTCGGATCAACCCCCACCCGCAGCACCCCCAGGTCACGGATGCGCTGCATAGAACGATCCTCGTCCGGCCGCAAAATCAACACCGCCGCAATTCCCACCACCAGGAGAATGATGAATGCTGAATTAGGAATTCTGTCCTTCATGCCTTCATGCCTTCATGCCTTCGTGCCTTCGCGCTTCGTGCCTTCGCGTCACTTCGCGCCTTTGTGCTCCACGCCTTCGTGATACGCCTGCAGCTCCAAATAGATCGGCTTGGGCACAAAGTCGGACGCGACGAAGGTGAAATAGTCCTGGTACGAGCGCGTGGGGGCCGGGTAGCGAAACGCCCACAGGCACAGGGCCTGCAGCCAATCCCACTGGCCGACCAGATCGAACGCCTCGAGGGTGTTCTGAATGCGCTGCGCCGGGCGCACGGCCTTCGTCCACCGCGGGTGATCGTTCCAACCGGCTTCGGTGATGATGATCTTCTTGGCGCCGTCGCCGTTACGCACCATCACCGCGCGCAGCAGCTCCACACGACGGAAGTTGACCACGTCGCTCGCCGGCGGATCATTCGCGTCGAAGACCCAACCGTAGGCATGGGCGGCCAGGATGTCGAAAAAGGGCGCCGCGCCGGCATCGTACATCTGCTGCAGGTAGACCAGGTCATCCAGGCCGTAGGCCGAGCCGGCGGGGGCCAGCGTGGGCGCCAGCGCGCCGCCCAGTACCTGCACATCAGGGTCGGCCGCTTTGGCCTGCGCGTAGCTGACCTTGAGCAGCTCGGTGTACGCGGCCGCATCCACCGGGCGGTAGCCCCATTCCAGCGCCAGGTTCGGCTCATTCCAGATGATGAGATAATGCACGCGGCCCTTGAAATGACGCACGAACTCGTAGACGTAGCGCCCAAAGTCAGCGTAGTGTGCCTCGCCCAGGTACAGAAAAGTCGTATCGAGCGGCCGCGCCCAGGTGGGCACAAAGCCCAGGCGGGCGATAACGGTCAGCCCTTGCGTGACCGCATGATCCACCACCAGGTCCGCGTGCGCCCAGTCGAAGCGTCCCGGCGCCGGCTCATGATAGGCCCAGGGGAAGTATTCGACCACCCAGGGAGCGCCCATCTCGCGCACCATCTGCAGCGTGCGCTTGATCTTCCACGGCTCCACCTCGTCCGTCAGGCGGGTGTGCATGCCCATCTTCGGGGCGACGGTATGCACAGTCTGCGGTGGGCCAAGCACAACCAGCGGCTGTGGCGGCGCGGCCAGGACAAGAATGACCAGACACAAGAGTATGCCGCGCAGGAGTGCGCGCGGCTTGAGTGGGTATCTTCTCACGCCGCGCATTATACCCGGCGCGGCTATCTTTTCAATAATCCGGGGTAGGGGCATGGCCTTGCGCCTGCCCGCGTGGGCGACCGCAAGGGTGCGCCCCTACAAATGCCCGCGTGGGCGACTCTCGACCGCTTCTTTAGGGCAAGCCGCTGACTTGTGCTATACTAGGCGTTACCCTACCCGGAAGGAGGAGATGAACAGCCTTCATGCGAGTGTTGATTACCGGCGGCGCCGGTTTCTTGGGGACAGCGTTGGCGAACCGATTGGTCGAGTTGGGGCACCATGTGCGCGTGTTGGATGACCTCAGCGCCGGAGATCCGGCACGGCTGTCGCCCCGGGTGCTCTTTACACGCGGTGATGTGCGTGATGTGCCCAAGCTGTGGTCGCTGCTGCAGAGCGTGCAGTGCGTTTTTCACCTGGCGGCCCGCGTCTCTGTGCCCGAATCGGTACTTTATGCCCGCGACTACAACGACGTCAACGTCGGCGGCACGGTGGCGGTCATGGAGGCGATGCGCGATGTGGGTGTCGCGCGGGTCGTGCTGGCCTCGTCGGCCACGATTTACGGCGTGCAGGCCAGCCTGCCCCTGCACGAAGCCATGCGTCCGAACCCGCAGGTGCCCTACGCGGTCGCCAAGTTGGCCGCCGAGCACTATGTGTTCACCCTGGGCGCGTTGCACCACATCGAGACAGTAGCCCTGCGTATTTTCAACGCCTATGGCCCCGGTCAACGCATTCCACCGGTGCATGCACCGGTGGTGCCGCAGTTGCTCAAACAGACGCTCGCCGGCGGCTCCCTGGTGGTTTTTGGCAACGGCCAGCAGACGCGTGATTTTGTCTATGTGGATGATGTCGTCTCCGCGCTGGTGGCAGCCAGCCAGGCGCCTGACGTGAACCGTCAGATTATCAATGTCGGATCTGGGCAGGAAACCACGATCAACGAACTGATTCAGGCCATTGCGGCCGCGGCTGGGCGTGCGCCTGAGGTGCTCTACAACGATCACGAGACCGGCGGGGTCGTACACATGGTGGCGGACCTGCACAAGGCCCAACATTTGCTCGGCTATGCCCCCAGTGTGACTCTGCCGCAGGGGCTGGCGCAGCTCCTTGAAAAGGACCCACGCGTGCAACTGTCCCATGCCCCTCACCGCGGTTTGTCATGAGGTCAACCATGCCATCATCGTCAGTGACACCGATCTGGCAGCGCTTTGGCGCCGGCTTGCTGGCCGGTTTTGCCCTGGTTGGCGCCTTCTTGTGCCTGCTGGCCTTTTTGTTCGTGCGCCCCGAGTTGGACGTGCGCCCAGGCCCGGCCTGGACGCCGCCGGCCGTGGCCGCAGCGGCCGCGGCGACACTTCCGCCGCCCGCGATCCAGGGCGCCGAGCAGGGATTGGCGGTGGGCCGCTCCGCGCAGGTCATCGCGGCCGCGGCCGTCAACCTGCGGCGCACGCCGGGCTATCTCAACAAACCGGCCGGTGACATCCTGGGCACCGTGCCGCGTGACGCCACCGTGGACATCATCGGCGGCCCGCAGACGGCTGACAACCTCACCTGGTGGCAGGTGCGGGTTTCAGCCGGACGCGAGGGCTGGATGGCCGAGACCCGCGCCAGCGGCGATCTGTTGTTGCAGCCGGCGCCCTGAGGTTGACGCGTCCTGTGACCCAAGCTCTCCGCTCATGACGACCCGCTACCCAATTCCGGCCAGCGAAACCCGCACGGAGGAGATCATCCTGCGTTCGCGCTTCATCACCACGCTGGCGGCTGTGGGCACGCTGGCAGAAGCGCGCGCGTTCGTGGCCCGCGCGCGCACTGAATTTGCCGATGCCAGCCACAACTGCTGGGCTTACGTGGTGGGCGCCCCCGGCTCCACCGCGCAAATTGGCATGAGCGACGACGGCGAACCGGCCGGCGTCGCCGGCAAACCGATGTTGCAGGTGCTGCTGGGCAGCGGGGTGGGTGACATCGGCGCCGTGGTCACGCGCTACTTCGGCGGCGTCAAGCTCGGCACCGGCGGCCTGGTGCGCGCGTACAGTGGCGGCGTCAAGGCGGCCCTGCTGCAGTTGCCGTTGCTTGAAAAAGTCGAGCGCGTGCTGCTGCACGTGACGCTGCCCTACCGCCTGTACCAGCCCCTGGCACGGCTGCTGCCCGCGTTCGAGGCCGAAGTGATCGAGAGCCAGTTTGCCGCCGAGGTCACCTTGAGCGTGAGCCTGCCTGTCGAGCAGGTCAACGACTGCCGCGCCGCCCTGCTCGAGCTCAGCGCCGGCGCCATTCAGGTTGTGGAGTAGGGGCGCACGCTTGTAGCCGACCAGGCCTGGTATTTGTCCTCGAGAACGCCGAGGGCGCGAAATTTGGGTCGGAATTCACGTTAGATTACCCCAAGAAGGAGGCGTTCGTTATGGTTCTAACATTTTCGACATTCTTTCGACGTATGCTATTCCTGGCGCTCGCTGTCGCCTTGTTGCCCCAAGCTGTCATGGCTGTTGTTACCCCCCCCCCCTGCAAATAACTTATAATAACATTGTCGTCCCTCTGTCAGCCGCGTTAACCTCCGTTTCTTTCCCCGGTTCGTCAGATGCAGCACTTTTCAGGCAATCAGTTTTGCTGGCGCAACCGCCGCGACACGGGATTGTGAACGACATCGTACAGTCGGCGTTGGTTGAACATAAGCCACACAGGCTCACCAGCCCCAATGCCCGAAGGTCAATCTCAATCGCAACTCCATTGCAGGAGCACTTACCAGAAAGTGAGCTACTGCCTAACAGCGGCTTTGAATCTGGGCACCAGTATTGGATCGAGATTCCCGCGCAGGGAGTGATCACGCGGTATGAGGAACTCCCTGAGGGTATCACGCCTCATAATGGGAGTTATGTTGCCTGGTTTGGTGGAGCCAACAACTGGAATGATAAGCTCTACCAGGATGTCACGGTGCCTGCCACTGCCAGTAGCGCTATTTTCAGCCTGTGGTATTGGGTCACCACTGAAGAGAGCGCGGTCGGCTACGACAATCTGAACGTTCAACTGGTCAACCCAACTGATGAGAACCAGGTATACGTAGGGGTGTTCACGCGCGACGCGGTGCCGCGTACCACCGGATGGGTTCTGACCAACCGAACGCTGACATCAGACGAATTGGGTGCCATCAGGGGTAGAAGTGTACGCGTGCGCTTACGGGGCCACACGGACGTATCGAACATATCCAGTTTTTTCATTGACGACTCCACGTTTGATGTCCAGACCGCGACGCCGACGCCGCTTCCTACACGTACTGCGACCTGGACAGCCACTTGGACGCCCACGTTCACGCGCACCCCCACGCATACACCCATCCCACCTACCGCGACCTGGACGCCCACGTTCACGCGCACCCCCACGCGCACGCCGATCCCGACCTATACGCGCACCCCCACGCGCACGCCGACTCCAACCTACACGCGCACCCCCACGCGCACGCCGACTCCAACCTACACGCGCACCCGTACTCCGACGGCAACCTATACCCGTACGCCCACCACCACCCCTACGCGTACGCGCACGCCGACGCGCACCCCAACCCCGCCGATAGCGGCTACTCCCACCCGTACGCCCACTAGAACCCCGACCAGGACGCCCACGGCGACTCCACCCCCGCCCCCGTCAGACCGCAAGATCAAGACCGGTATGCACCTGGGCACACAACCCAGCGCACAGTGGAGCGATCCCATGCTGAGCAGGCTGCAGCCGCCCAACGGCAAATGGCCGGCCGCAGTCCTGGTGATCAGCAGCAACCTGTATGAGATCGAGCGCAACGGCGCCTGGTGCAGCATCACCGGCGCACGGGTTAGGAACTCGACTCTCTTCAACTATTTGCGCGCGGCCGCCAACACGGGCGTGAAGGTGATTATTCGCATCCATCCTTCACCGGGAAACTTCATGGATTACGCCATCGCACCACAACCCCATCGTCTGCTAGTGGACCCCACGGCGACCCCGCCAGGGACCAGCGACCTGTGCCATCCTGACGACTATCGCCCCATCGCTGACTTGGCCAGCGAAATGCACTTCATCCATGATCTCAACCAGCAGGGTGGCTGGAGTGAATTCGGCTTCGAGCCGGCCAATGAGCCAAACACCGAGTGGTATTTGCTGGATGGTACCGCAACGGGATTGATAGATATGCAAAGCCCAATTGCCTGGCAGGACATGAGGGACTATTTCAACCACCTGTATGACTATGTACACTCCACGTTTCCAGGCGTTCGTGTCTTGACGCCTTCAATGGCACAAGGCGCTTACGCAGAACCAAGAGAGTTCACCAAATGCACACCTTTGGCGCTTCGAAACACGAACCAGTCTGGTTACGAAGTAATATCCACTACCTATTCGACTTATAACGACGGGTTTGCCTGGCACAACTACTGGCGCCCTGGCAAAGAACTTTGGGACAACAGCTTTTGCCCAACCAACTCCTCTATACCTGCGGGTGATCATGTCTTCCAGTATTTCCCCTCGGCTATGCGCACGAATATCCAGGGCAGCGGCAAGCCCGCCTTCATCACTGAGGCTGATCTCTACTCGCCGTGTCAAGGATGGTATAACCCATTGATGTCAAACAAAGACAATAATGACGATGGGGTGACAGCCTCTAACTCCCTGCGGGCATTTATCATGGCTGAAGCAGGGGCCGACTACGTGATTGCCTGGCTGCTCACGGACGGTCCCAGCGACGCTGCGCAGTGCATTAGTATGGATGATACGGAAATTGCCTGGCATGAAGCCTACCGCGATAACACGGGAGATCGCCCCTGGTTCACCCGTTGGTGGGCTGGTCCCGAGTGAGACCGAGAAGAATTCCGCAATTGGCGATTGATTTGCTCTGATAAGTTCACAGGAGGTCATCATGAACGAGAATTATCTCAGAAGCTGGCTGGCAGGACTTGTGATTGTGGTTGCCATGACCAGCTTGTCTGGATGCCGAGCGCCCGGTACAGGCGATATCGTTTTGCCATCCGGGGCTGTTCCATCGCTTGAGGCCACGACTATTCCGTCAGGAGATGCCCCGGCAACGGCGGTGTCGCTTGACGATGCTACAGGAGTCGCGACAGCCAGTCCGATGCACGAGGTGCGACTGGGGGAAACGAACGAAATCGCCCCTGCACCTTCGCGGCGCTATCGCGTTCGCATGGAAGACCAAAGTAGTGGGGTACAGCGCGGTGTCATGGCCCATAACCACAGCTTGTACTTGCATGACAATGAGACAGGCCAAGAGTTTCGCTTGGGGAACGATAGTGGTCAGGCCGATTTCGAAGCCATGGACGACCAATATCTAGTTTGGCGTTGGTCGCTTTGTGATCCCTGGCCATGTCAGGATCGTGCGCAAGGACTTTATGCCTATGATCTCGCGACCGGCGAACAAGCCTACATCAGATTGGGAATTGATGTTTGGATGTCGAATCAATGGATCATCTTCACCAGTGACGAAGGCGCTGACAAACGTGTGGGACTGCGTGCCTACAACTTGGAGACCGGCGAGGAGATTGTCATTACCAGGGCACGAGCTGCCTTTCTCGGCATCCGCACGATGACGCTCTATCATATCAACGAAGGAATGATTGCTTGGGTGGATTATGACGAAGAAACCGGACAGATGGCCTTAGCTGTATTCGATCTAAGCACGCGCACCAGCCGCATACTCGATATTCCTGAACTATTCGGAAAACACCCCCCTCCCTCCAAGATTCGCGTTTCTCGAACACAGGTTGTATGGCAAGATGAGACGCAACGCGGGTACGATTTGCGATACGACGTAATCTATGCAATCCCAATCATGCCGCCTGGGCTGGAAGATATCTCGGCTGACTACCTCGATCCCATTTTCGTCAGTGGAAACTACGTAACTTGGGGATTGGAGATCAATGGACAAGCTCGTTATTTCATGGCGCCGGTGATCGTAGATGGTGAGGTTCCGCCGTTGCCGTCGCCTCTGCCCACGGCAACGGTGGTGTACCAATCCATCTTTCATGATCTACTGCCGGAGCCCCTGCCAACAGAAACACCGGCGGAGACGCCCACGCCGGAGCCGCCGACTGACACGCCGATACCGACAGATACGTCCATCCCGTCGGCAACCGACACCCCGACGCCCGAACCGGCCAGGTGAGCCGGGCAACCCTGCGCAGAGCCGAACAAACAGGTCGCCTTCGTTACCTGTTTGTTCTCTTGAATTCCATCAGCCGCCTGGTTTGACGGCCCGCGTGGCGATGAACGTTGCCAGGTACTCAGTGAACACCTCATCCGGGCTACGATCCTCGAAAAACCCGGTCAATACAAAGCCGGCCGCAAGCTGCCCACCGATTTGATCGTCCAACGTGTGGCCGAATTCCAGCGGCAAGCCTTGCGCCTGGTAGCGCTGGCGCTCCTCCTCGGTCAAGTCGGTGAGATCAGAGTAGGGCAGGCGGTGGCGCACCTTGAAGATGCCCTGGTCGGCCAACTCGGCGTCGAATAGATAGCGCAGCGGGTTGTTGAAGCCGGCCAGCAACGCGCCGCCCGGCCGCAGCACACGGTAGCACTCACGCCAGACCGGGCGCACGGCCGGCGCAAAACAGTTGGAGACCGGGTGGAAGATCAGATCGAACGATTCAGCGGCAAACGCAGAGAGATCGGCCATATCGCCCTGCACCGTGCGGATGGCAAGCCCCTCCCGCTCAGCCACCTCGCGATCGCGCGCCAACTGCGCGGGCGAGTTGTCGAAGACCGTCACCTGCGCGCCGGCCGCGGCCAGGATCGGCCCCTGCTGTCCGCCGCCCGACGCCAGGCAGAGGACATCGAGGCCGCTGAGCGGATCCGGAAACCATGACCTGGGCACCGGAATGGTGGGCGTTAGCACGATCGTCCAGCGCCCCTGTCGCGCTTCCGCAATCACCTCCGCGCTGAAGGGCACCGTCCAGGGATTGCCCTGCTCTACCTGTTGATTCCACGCCTGCCGATTGTACGCCACAACGTCCATCGTTGCCTCCTATTGACGGTTCTGGATATCAGCCCTATCTTACTCGATCACCGTGTTACCGTGCAAGCTCTTGCATCATCGCAGGGACGCCACGGCACGAAGACGCCACGGCGCCAAGACACCATAGCCCTTTGCGGCCTTTGCGTCTCCGCGTCTTTGCGTTTCGTTCCTCTGGAGCTCTCTGGAACGTATAGAAAGGTTTGCAGCCGGGGGCGATTTGACAAGCGTTGAGCGGTGGCATACTATGGCCTCGATTGGCATCTACCTGGCCGAACCGGCGCCCAAAGGCATGCACGCATCCCCGCCGTCAGACCATGATCGAGGAGAAAATAAAGCGTGAGTCAAGCCAACCCCAAGCCCACAACGGGCGTGCGCAGTCTGCCCCGCAACGTCTGGGCGGTCAGCATCACCAGTTTCCTGATGGACATCTCCAGCGAGATGGTCATCAACCTGCTGCCGCTCTTCTTATCCAACGTGCTCGGCGTCAAAACCAACATCATTGGCCTGATCGAAGGGGTGGCCGAAGCCACGGCCAGCCTGCTCAAGCTCTTCTCCGGTTGGCTGTCCGATCGCCTGCGCGCGCGCAAGTGGTTGGCGGTGGCCGGCTATGGCATCTCGGCCCTCTCCAAGCCCTTTTTCTATCTCGCGACCGGGTGGGGGGCCGTGGCCGGTGCGCGCTGGGCCGATCGGGTCGGCAAAGGCGTGCGCACCGCGCCGCGCGATGCCCTGGTGGCCGATTCCGTCACCCCCGCGCAACGCGGCCTGGCTTTCGGCTTTCACCGCGCCGCCGACACGGCCGGGGCCGTATTGGGACTCAGCATTGCGCTGCTCGTCGTCTGGCTGGCACAGTCTGGCAGCGTCGGCTTGACCGCCGCGACGTTTCGCACCCTGGTGCTCATCAGCCTGATCCCGGCCGGCCTGGCGGTGATTACCCTGGCCTTTGGGGCCACCGATGTGCCGGTCACAGGCGCGGCGAAGGCGCCTGCGCTGGGCTTCAAGGGCCTGGGTCGGCCCTTTCTGCTCTTCATGCTCGTCGTCGGCATCTTCGACCTGGGCAACTCCTCGGACGCCTTCCTGGTGCTGCGCGCACAAGAGCGTGGCCTCAGCGTGCTCGGCGTGCTCGGCATGCTCATCACCTTCAACCTGATCTACACCCTGATCTCAACCCCGGCTGGCGCTTTGTCTGACCGCATCGGGCGACGGCGCCTGCTCATCGGGGGCTGGCTGGTCTATGCGCTGATCTACCTCGGCTTTGGCCTGGCGCAGGCGGCCTGGCACATCTGGGCGTTGTATGCCGTCTACGGTTTTTATTACGGCATGGCCTATGGCACAGCCAAGGCCCTGGTGGCCGACCTGGCGCCAGCCCATCTGCGCGGCGCCGCCTTTGGCGCCTACAGCGCCGTGCTCGGTATTTTGGATTTACCGGCCTCCCTCATCGCCGGCATCCTCTGGCAAGGGGTCGGCAGTTGGGCGGGTTTCGGCCCGACAGCCCCGTTTCTTTTTGGCGCGGCCATGGCCCTGATCGCGGCCATCGCCATGATCTTCGTCCCCCGCGGGCAGCAGGAGGTGAGTCATGTCTGAGTCATTCTTGATCTATGGCGCCACCGGCTACACCGGCCGCTTGATCGCCGGACTGGCGGTTGCACAAAGCCTGCGCCCGTTGCTGGCCGGACGTTCGGCCGCCGCCCTGGCCACCCTGGCGGGCGAACTTGGGCTTGATTACCGGGTGGCGCCGCTGGCCGATGCGGCCGCGCTGGACGCCGCGCTGGCCGGCGTTGCCGCGGTGTTGCACGCGGCCGGCCCCTTTGCGCACACCGCGCAGCCGATGGTGGACGCCTGCCTGCGCAACCGCGTCCACTACCTGGACATCACCGGCGAAATTGCCGTCTTCGAGGCGCTGGCGCGGCGCTCGGCTGAGGCGCAGGCGGCAGGCATCAGCCTACTGCCCGGCGTCGGCTTCGATGTCGTGCCTACTGACTGCCTGGCCGCGCACCTCCACGCCCGGCTGCCCGGCGCCACCCACCTGGCGCTGGCCTTTCGCAGCGTCGGCAGCACCTGGTCACGCGGCACCCTGCGCACCATGCTCGAGGATATTGACCGCTTGGGCGCCATCCGCGAACAGGGCAAGATTCGTCGCGTGCCCGCGGCCTGGAAGACCCGCGCTGTTGATTTCGGCCGCGGCCCGGTGACGTGCGTCACCATTCCCTGGGGCGACGTAGCCACCGCTTTCTACAGCACCGGCATCCCCAACATCGAGGTCTATGGCGTCTTTCCGCCCGCGGCGCGCCGGCTGCTGCTTGCCAGCCGTTGGGTGGGCGGTCTGTTGGCCGCGGCGCCCATGCAGCGCGTGCTCAAGCTCGCGATCGGCGCGGGCGCGCCGGGGCCAAGCGCCGATCAGCGCAGTCAGGGTTTCAGCCTGGTGTGGGGCGAGGTGCGCGACGATCAGGGCCAGGCGCGGGTGTCGCGGCTGCGCACGCCGGAGGGCTACCAACTCACCGCGCTGACCAGCCTGGCGGCCGTGCAGCGTGTGCTGGCCGGCGGCATCCCCAGCGGTTTTCAGACGCCATCGCTGGCGTTTGGCGCAGACTTCATCATGCAGATGGCGGGCGTCACGCGCACCGACCTGGCGTAACGCGCACCGACCTGGCGTGAAAGTCCACCGCTTTTTCATCGTGCTCGATCCCAGCCCGCGCAAGTGGGCTTCGCAGCCGTTGCAGCGACTTGCAGTCGCCCGGCGAAATGCACCCATCGTCATCATGTTGACAGGTCGCAGACAGACGAGTAAAATCAGTTTCAAGATCGTCCCCGGTTGCACTCGACGAGGAGATGCCATGACACGTGATGATGCCCGTCTGCAGCGGCAGCTTGAGGTGGAGCGCAGGTGCCTGCAGGAAGAAATCGCCCACTACGAAGTTCAGGTGCGCAACCACAATCCGGGCCTGGGCAACCACATGGCCGATGATGCCACGGACGCGTTCGATCAGGCCGCGGCGTTGACGATGAACGGATCGCACAATCGCGCCCTGACAGACGTGGATCGTGCGCTGGCGCGCCTGGAGGCCGGCACCTACGGCTTTTGTGAGCGCTGCGGCGAGCCGATTGACTTTGCCCGCCTCAAGGCCCTGCCCTCCGCCAGCCTGTGCATACGCTGCCAGGTGCGTGCCGAGCAATGATGACTGACATGACGCTCGACGACGAACTCGAACCAACCGTCCTCACCGTTGACAGGAGCGGCGAACGCCTGGACAAGTGGCTCACCGCCGCGTTGCCGGAGCAGTCGCGTTCGGTCATTCAACGCTGGATCGAAGGACGCCGCGTGACCATCGCGGGCAGCATCGTCAAGGCCAGCTACCGCGTGCAGGCCCGCGACGTGGTGCAGATTGACATTCCGCCGGTGGCGCCCGCAACCCTGGAGCCGGAAGACATCCCATTGACCATCGTCTACGAAGATGCCGACGTGATCCTGGTGGACAAGCCGGCCGGCCTGGTGGTGCATCCGGCGCCCGGCCACCCCAGCGGTACACTGGTCAACGCGATTCTCTTTCACGTGCCTGATCTGGCCGGCATCGGTGGCGAAGTGCGCCCCGGCATTGTCCATCGTCTGGACAAAGACACCTCCGGCCTGGTCCTCGTCGCCAAGAACGAGAAGGCCCTGCGCGAGCTGCAGCGCCAATTCAAAGAACGGCTGGTACACAAGGTCTACCTGGCGCTGCTTGATGGCATTCTGACGCCACGCCAGGGCACGATCGAAGCGCCCATTGGCCGTGATCCCCGCAATCGCCAGCGCATGGCCGTCATCACCGGGCAGGAGAGCAAGCACGCGCGGCCAGCCGTGACCCATTACCGGGTACGCGACTACTACAACGGCTTCACCCTGGTGGAGGCCGAGCCGCACACCGGCCGCACGCACCAGATTCGCGTGCATTTTCAGTTCATTGGCTTTCCACTGCTGGCGGATGCCATCTACGGGCACCGCAAGCCACGCCTGGCCTGTCCGCGCCATTTTCTCCACGCCCACATCCTCGGTTTCCAGCGCCCATCCGATGGCGTCTATGTCGAGTGTACCTCCCCGCTGCCGGCCGACCTGCAGGCTGTGCTCGACACGCTGGCCGCATGAATCACGCTGCTGCGCGACCCTCGGTGTCAATGTGGGCATGAACTCCACCTCCATCTCTACCTCCACCGAACCTTTGACCGGGCGCCTGCGTGACGTTTTCCTCGTCTTCCTCAAGCTGGGCTTGACCGCGTTCGGCGGCCCGGCCGCGCATGTCGGCCTGTTTCACGACGAAATCGTGCGCCGCCGGCGCTGGCTGAACGATCAGGAGTTTCTGGATCTCCTCGGCGCCACCAATTTGATCCCAGGGCCAAACTCGACCGAGATGGCCATCCACGTGGGACGGCTGCGCGCCGGCTGGCTGGGGCTGATTGCCGGCGGGGTTGGGTTCATCTTGCCCGCGATGCTGTTGGTGATGGCGCTGGCCGCGGCCTATGTTCGTTTTGGCGCCACGCCTCAAGTCAACTGGCTCCTGCTGGGCATCAAGCCGGTCATCATCGCGATCATCGCGCAGGCGCTGTGGGCCTTGGGCCAAAAGGCGTTGACCGACCGGGTGACGATGGCCGCGGCCGGATTGGCGCTGGCGCTGGCCCTGGTGGGCGTCAACGAATTGGCGCTTCTCTTCGGCATCACCCTGGCCGTCATGCTGATTCGCAACTGGCGTTTTTGGCCTCGTGCGGCCGGCGCGCTGGCCCTGCCCTGGGGCCTGAGCTGGATGGTCGCGGCCGGCGCGGCGCCATTCACGCTGGCGCGCCTCTTCCTGACCTTCCTGAAGATCGGCTCGGTGCTCTATGGCAGCGGCTACGTGCTGTTCGCCTTCGTGCGCGCCGATTTCGTGCTGCGTCTGGGTTGGTTGAGCGACCGCCAGTTGATTGATGCGATTGCCGTGGGCCAGGTGACGCCGGGGCCGCTTTTCACCACGGCCACATTCATCGGCTATCTGCTGGGCGGCGCGGTCGGCGCGGTTCTGGCCACGGTGGGCATCTTCCTGCCGGCCTTCATCTTTGTGGCGATCAGCGGCCCGCTCATCCCGCGGCTGCGGACTTCGCCCTGGGCCGGCGCGCTGTTGGACGGCGCCAACGCCGCCTCGCTGGGCCTGATGGCCGCGGTGACCTGGCAACTGGCGCGCGCCGCGTTCAGCGACTGGTTTACGGTCGGCCTGGGCCTGCTGTCCGCGCTGCTGCTCCTGCGCTTTCGCATTCCCACAACCTGGCTGTTGCTCGGCGGCGCGGCCGCCGGGCTGGGGATGATGCTGGCGAGGTAGTTGGCCTACGCGGCGCGGGCGAGGATCCAGGAGACGGCTGCGCTGAGATCGTCTACGACCGGGCAGATGGCGTGGGTTTGGGTGTCGAGCAGGGCTTCGTGGCCGCGGCCGCGGCCGGTGCGCACGAGCAAGGGTTGCACGCCCGCGGCCAGGGCCGCTTCCAGGTCGGTGATGGCGTCGCCGACGAGAAATGAGCGGCCCAGGTCGAGTTCGAGCGCGGCCGCGGCCTGCAAAAGCATGCCGGGCAGCGGTTTGCGACAGTCGCAGCCCTCGTTGGGCCGATGCGGGCAGACGTAGATGGCATCGAGCTGACCGCCGGCCTTCTCGATGATGGCCTGCAGGCGCTGATGAATGTCGTCCAGGGTGGCCGGGGGCAGCAAGCCACGGTTGACCGCCGACTGATTGGTGACGACCACCACGGCGAAGGGGGTGGCACGCAGGGTTTGCAAAGCCGTCAACGCGCCCGGCAGGAGTTCCACCTCTGCCCACGACTTGACATAGTCATGACGGTTTTGGACGATGACGCCGTCGCGATCGAGGAAGATGGCCGGGCGGCGACCGTTGACGGGTTGGCCGGCCGTCATGCCACGGCGCCGTTGCGAGAAGGCTTGAGCGGCTGCACCCCGATCATCGCCGGCGCCGCGTTGACCGCCAGGTCTGGCTCGGCGGCAATGGCACGGCGCAGCGTCACCGTCAGGGTGTGGCACAGGATCATGTGCGCATCCTCCACCTGTTCCATGCAGCGGCTGGGCACATGCAGGCCCAGGTCAGCCAACGGCTGCAGCTTGCCGCCATCGAAGCCGGTGATGCCCACGGTGATGGCGCCGTGGGCCTGCGCCACCTCCACCGCCCGCAGCACGTTGGGCGAATTGCCGCTGCCGCTGATGGCAACCAGCACCGCGCCCGGCTCCACGAAGTTGACCACCTGTTCGGCCAGTGCGTATTCGTAAGCGGTATCGTTGCTCCAGGCCATCAACAGCGCGGTGTTGTCCACCAACCCCAGCGCGCGGAAACGACGCTTGCCGGCCACGTTGGTTCCTTTGTTCAGATCATTGACGAAGTGCGAGGCAGTGGCCGCGCTGCCGCCGTTGCCGCAAACGAAGACCGGATGCCCGCCCCGCCAGGCGCCCAGCAGGGCCTCAACCACGGCAGGCACGGCGGCCACCGGTAAATCGTTCATCAGGGCCTGAACGTCTGCCACATACTGTGCAGCCTGGCTCTGAACAGTTCGAACACCTTGTAAGTCGTTCATGTTGGATAATCCTCCTCGGACAGGGGAAGCTGTGCTTTGGCGCGTTCGCCGCGCAGGATACGGACGATGGTCTGGATCAGGATTTGCAGATCCATCCAGATGGTCCAATTGCGAATGTAATAGTTGGTCAGGCGCATCTCTTCATCGAAACTGCGCTCGCCGCCCACCGCCCACGGCCCGGTAATGCCGGGTTTGATCGTCAGCAGGTTGGCCAGGGTTGGCTCGACCAGGATGTTCTTGCTGTGCGCAATGGTGCGGGGACCAATCAGGCTCATGTGCCCGCTCAGGATGTTAATCAATTGCGGCAACTTGTCAAGCCCCAGGCGGAGGATGAAAGCGGCGAGGGGGTGGGGGGTGGGGCGGCCAAAGCGGGTGTTGAACTTGTAGGTGATGAAGGAACTGCCGCGTGCGCCCCAGACCTTGTGGCGTTCCAGGATTGGTTCGGAGGTGGACAGGCGAATGGCGACGGCCAGCAGCAGGGCCAGCGGCGCCAGCACGATCGCGGCCAGCAGTCCGAGCCCGAAATCGAGCGCCGCTTTGAACAGGGCATCGAAGCCGGTCAGGCGCATCTTGTTGACGCGCAGCAAGGGCACGAAATCGCGATAACTGACCTCCACGCTGGTGGCCAGGATGTCGTAGTAGCCAGGTGAGAGCAGAATATCAAAGCGGCTGGGTGCGGTCGCCTGCTGCATCAGGTTCTGGAACGTTTCCCAGGCCACGGCCGTGGACACGACGATGACCTCCCTGACATCGTAGCGCCGGGCCACCTCGTGCAGCATGGCCGGCGTGCCCAGCACCTCCAACGCGTTGCCGCGGGCCGCTTCACCCACGCGGGCGCCCAGGGGCAGGAAGTCGTCCAGAAAGCCAACGACCTCAAGGCGCGCGCCGGGCGCGGTGCGGAACTGGTTGGCCAGCGCCTGTCCGTGGGTGTTGGCGCCGATGATGAGGACGCGGGTGATGAAGCGCCCACGCCCGCGCACGAAGACGATGATGCGGCGCACCACGAAGCGGGCCAGACTGACGAAGGCGATGGACAAGACCCAGGCCAGCAGCAGCCAGCCGCGCGCGGGCAAGGCTGAGCCAGGGCTGGTGAACACGGCCGCTAACACCAGCGCCAGCAGTCCATAGGTGCAGGCGGTTGCCACCTTGAAGTACTCCTGCAAGCCTTCCAGGAGCAGGCGGGTATCATAGAGCCGATGCAGGCCCAGGATGAGCAGCCACAGCGGGATGGAGAGCAGACTGGAGCGCACGTACTCATCGAGGGAACTGAAATTGCGCGCCGGCAGCCAGCCGCTCTCGACGCGCACGTAGTAGGCCGCCATCAGCGCGGCCCCAATCATGAGGGCATCCAGCACGATCAGGATGAAAACCAGGAGGGTACGTTCACGACGTGACATGGCTCTATTCTCGGTGCAGACGGGTGCGGTGGCGCACATGTGCGAGGGGTGAATCGAGCTGCAGGCCGCTGTTCATGAGCACCTGGGCGCCGTTGAGATCGAAGCGAAAATCCATGCGCTGTAAGCCCAGCGCGCCCAGGGCCTCGGTCACGCGCCCCTGGTGCGACTCAGGGCAGTAGAGCATGAGAAAGCCGCCGCCACCGGCGCCGGTGATCTTGCCGCCGCTGGCGCCGCAGGCACGTGCTTGCGCGTAGCTTTCGTCAATGCGCTCATTGGAAACGCCCGGTGCAAAGCGCTTCTTCGCTTGCCAGTTTTGATCCAACAGATCGCCGAAGGCGTCTAACTTGCCCTGTTCCAGGCACACTTTGACCTCGGCGGTCAGCGCCTTGACGCTGTGCAGCGCGGCGATCACCTGGGCGTCATCCTGTTTGCTCGACTGGCTCTGCTTGCTCAGTATTTCGGCCGAGTTGCGTGAGCTGCCCGTGAAAAAGAGCATCAAGCTGCGCTGCAGGCGCTGCCAGGTGTCATGGGACAGGGAGAGCGGCGTCACCTGGACGCGATCTGCCTGAAATTCGATATAATTGATGCCGCCAAACGCCGACGCGTACTGATCCTGCTTGCCGATCGGCATCCCCAGTTTGTGCAGTTCGATATGGCACGCCTCTTCGGCAATCTCTTGCTTGCTCATGGTCCAGCCGCAGGCCGCGCTGACCGCTTTGACCAGGGCCACCGTGACTGCGCTCGATGAGCCGAGGCCGGTGCCGGGCGGTATTTCGGAGGCCAGGAACATGGACAGGCCGTGGGTCACACCAAAATGATGCAGCACCGCCCGCGGCAGACTCAGCGAGCCGTCGCTCATCAGTTCCGAGTCACGGTCGTGACGATAGAAGGTCTGGTAGTCGGAAGAGGTGATCTGCAGGGTATCGCTGTCGTTGACGTTGAGTACGACATAGAAATAGCGGTTGATCGCCGTGTTGATGACGGCGCCGCCGTAACGCAGATAGTAGGCTGGCAGATCGGTGCCGCCGCCCGCCAGGCTGATGCGCACCGGTGAACGAGCAATCAACATAGGATGGCCTCAGGCACGGTTCCAACGCCGGCGCAGTCCGACCCACAGCCGCCGGCTGCCCGCACGCCCCATGCGCCCCAGGATCATGCCCAGGCGACTGACGTAGAACCAGGTGGCATAGAGAAGGCCGTGATGGTCACGACGCGTCTGGCCGGGGAAGATGTTGATGGGGGGCGCGAAACGATGTCGAAGGTCGTGCGACATGGCACGAAAACGGTCGAGCAACAGGACCTGCCCCAACCCCAGCCAACTCCATTCGGCGCTGTCTTCCTGGATGATGCGCGTCAGGTTTTGTGCATCCACAAATGGTTTGAGCAGGAAGCGACGCACACGGCTGGGACGCAGCGTATCCAGTACATGCTGCGGCACCGGCGCGGCCATCACGTCATGCGTGAGCTGCAGCGTCATGTACAGCAAGGTGCAGGCGCCGGTCTGCTGCGCCAGGTTGAGCAGGTAGGCCCAGTCCAGCCCGGCGCCAAAGCTGCGCAGCATTTCGTTGACGTCTACTAACCAACGCAGGCCGACGTAACGGTGCTTGCGGATGTGAATAGTCAGGTGAAAGAGGATGTCCTCGGGTGAAAGCGAACGCAGGGCGTGACCGTTGTAGGCAAATGGCTGCGCCCGCGCCCACAGGTTGTCAATATCCAGGTTGAAGAGCTCGGGTTCGGCCAGGCTCCAGTGCAACTCGAGGAGGACGCCCTGGCCACTCGCGGACTGGCGCACGTAGGGGATGTCATAGCTGCGCGCCAACTGGAAATCGAGCTGACGTCCGGGCTGCAGGCTGTAGCCCAAGTCCTGCAAAGCCTGCTGAGCCGCGGCCACCTGGGCCAGGGGCACCATGATGTCCAGGTCGGCCGAAGGGCGCAGGGCCGGGTCGGGATAGAGCATGGCGCCGAGCACGATGCCTTTGAGGAGCAGGAAGTCAACCTCGCGGCGCCGCAACTGGTCGGCGGCCTGAAACAATTCAGATTCGAGCAGCAGGTTGTCGCCCAGGGTGCTGTAGTAGCTGGCTTCGAACTGGCGCCACACCGCGGCCGGTGCATTGGCCGCGACGTTGAGCGCGCGCAGGTTATGAAACACAAGTGGCGCCAGGCCATGTGCGCGCGCTAATTCGTAGAAGAGCGGCCAGGAGATGCCGCGTTCGATGGCCGCGAGGACCTGGCCGCGCTCGTCGTTGGTCAGACTGCGCCGGCTGACCAACAGGAGCAACTGTTGCGCGGATTGGGGTTGTTGCACATCCACGTTCGATGGCGTCATGGGCAAGGGTTCGCGGCGACTGACCGATGTAATCACGCGACAGACCGTACCGTGCCGAGTTTCTTCATAATGCGGGTTGCTTCCTCGTAGTATTTGGCAAACGAGACCTGGGTCTGCGCCCAGGCAATGTAGTCCTGGATCGTCTGCGACAGCGGCACTGTGGGTTGCCAGCCCAATGCCTGCAAGCGGCCAATGTCGGAGACAATGTGACGGGTGTCCCCCAGGCGGAACTCGGCCGGAATGCGGGGTGCAATGTCATAACCGACAGCCGCGGCCACAGCGGCCGCGTAGTCGAGCACGCTCACGGCGTCCCTGCCGCCGACGTTGAACGCGCGGTAGTCGGCGCGGGCGTCCAGCAGCACTAACTCGATGCCGCGCGCCACATCGCTGACATTGACATAGTCGCGTAACTGATTGCCGTCTTCGAAAATCACCGGCGCTTCCTGGTGCAGCAGCGCCATGGTGAACAAGCGCAGGATGCCCGAATAGGCGTTGCGTAACGACTGGCGCGGCCCCTGGGTGATCGAGAAACGCAAGGCCACTGACGGAATCTGATAGCGGTAGCCGAGGTTGAGGGCGATCATCTCTTGCGTATATTTGGAGATGGCGTACTGGTTGTGTGGGTTGACGTGGGCCTCATCGGTGCGCTGCACGTCGAGTGGGCCGCCGCACATCGGGCAAGTCAACTCCCACCGGCCACTCCGCAACTGCGCCTCCGTGCGCGGACCCGGATACTGCACGTGGTCCCGGCTGCAGGCATATTTGCCCTCGCCATAGACCGCCTGCGACGATGCCACCACGACTTTCTGAATCGGGTAGTGATGGCCGACGATCAACTCGTACAACAGCGCCGTGCCCACCGCGTTGACGTGGAAGAATTTGGCGAAATCTGGCAGATAGTCCTGATAGGCCGCCAGGTGAATCACGGCATCCATGCCCTGCAGGGCGCGGTTGAGCACGCTCCGCTCACACACATCGCCCAGCATGAACTCGGCGGCAGCCGGTACATAGTCAGGAATTTGACCATCGTCATGCACAGGTGGGGTCAAGTTATCGAGAATACGCACATGATGACCGCGTGCCAGCAGAAGGTCAACGGTGTGCGAGCCAATGAAGCCGGCTCCGCCGGTTACTAAAATGTTCATCTATCCCCCGGTGGTGGTTGTTGGGGCGCTTTCACGAATTCCAGCACCTGGAGAAAGCTCCAGCTGCGCAGGGCCGGGATCCAACGTTCGAGCCACTGGTCAATTTGCAGGAAAAACTGCACGGCCCAGGGAAAGTTCAGCCAGTGGCGGGCAAGCAGCACAGTCAGGCAGAGCTGGGGAAAATGTACCCGGACTGAACCGCCAAACTGGCGACAGAAGATACGAATTTCCGCATCGTCCAGGGGGGCTTCGGCGGCCGAGCCGTAGCGGCGAATGCCAATGCGCCCCACCAGGTGGCGTCGCGCCCACATGAGCAGCGGGCTGCGTGCAGAATTCTCGATGAAAACGGCGCGGCCTCCCGGCCGCAGCACACGCCCGATTTCAGCGCCAGCCTGCGCACAATCCAGGTGGTGCAGCACCTGGGCGCCAAAGACCAGGTCTACGCTGGCGTCCGCAAGGCCAAGCGCATGGGCATCCATGCTGGCGGCATGCACGTGTGAGGATTGGCCGGCCATCTGCGCCAGGGCCTGTCCGCGCTGCACGCCGGCCACGCTGACATCAACGGCTACGACGATCGCTCCCCGGCGCGCAATCTCAACGGCATGACGCCCGCTGCCACTGCCCACTTCGAGCACCAGACTTTGTTCACCGGCGCCGAGCAGATCGAGCGCATAGACCTCACGCACGCTGAGTGGTTCGGCCAGGTCGGCCGCGATCTGCCCCTGCCGCCGATAGCTCTCTTCGTAAAACAGACGTTCTTGGTGCGTCAGCTCATTCCACGGTGTTTCAGGCACTGCCGCTTTGTCTACCTGTCCCTGGTTGTCGCCGTCTTGCAGGCAAAAGAATGAGAGGGTACGACCCTCTCTTGTCCACAGACGCTGCACCCATTTTAACACAGGAAACCGAAGTGAGCACATTTGCACAGGTGTACGCAACGTGGCGCACGGCCGGCCGGCTCACGAGGCGCCGTGTCCCAACAGGACGGCGGGCACGGTGCGCAGCAGGATCCACAGATCGAGCCAGAACGAGCGCCGGGCGATATAGGCCAGGTCGAGCTTGACCCACTCGTCGAAATCGCTCACCCGATTGCGGCCGCTGATCTGCCAAAGACAGGTGAGGCCCGGTTTGACGCTCAACTTCGCACGCTGCCAATCTTGGAACTGCACGTACTCGCTGCGTAGGGGCGGCCGCGGTCCCACCAGGCTCATGTCGCCGATCAGCACGCTCCACAACTGCGGCAGTTCGTCCAGGCTCAGTTTGCGTAAGATGCGCCCCGCCGGCGTGATGCGCGGGTCGTGCTTCATCTTGAAGACCGGTCCGCTCATTTCGTTGGCAGCCAGCAGTTGGGCCTTGAGCGCATCCGCGTTGACCACCATCGTGCGGAACTTGTAGCCGGTGAACGGCCGCCCGCCCAACCCCACCACCTGCCAACGGTAGAAGACCGGGCCGGTCGAGGTCAGCTTGACGGCCAGCGCCAGCAGCAGCAGGAGCGGCGAGAGCAGGACCAACAGCACGGCGCTGAGTCCAAGATCGAACCAGCGCTTACTGATTTCGTAAAGCGGGCGTGGCGGCGCCAGCGGCGCCGGTGGAAGGTCTATGATGATTCACCTCGTGATGAGCGCAAAGTGCAGGCAATCGCCCTGGTTCAGCGTTCAGAATTTACGTAGCGGGCAACGATGGCGTCTACGATGCGGCGCGCGGCGCGGCCGTCGCCGTACGGGCTGGCGGCCTGGGCCATGGCTTGGTAGGCAGATTCGTCATGCAGCAAACGCTCTGTTGCGCGCACGATGTCGGCTTGCTCGGTGCCAACCAGGCGGGCATTGCCACTCTCGATACCCTCAGGCCGCTCGGTGTCGCGGCGCAATACCAACACCGGTTTACCCAGCACCGGCGCCTCTTCCTGGATGCCGCCAGAATCGGTCAGCACCAGCCAGCAGCGCTTGAGCAGGTAGACCAGCGTTCGGTACTCGACCGGCTCCAGCAGGTGAATACGCTCGTGGCCGGCCAGGATGCGCATGACCGGCTCGCGCACCTGCGGGTTGAGATGCACCGGATAGACCAGGGTCACGTCCGGGTTGCGCTCGACAATCTGACGCAGGGCCAGACAGATCGCCACGAAGGGCGCGCCGAAGTTCTCGCGCCGATGCGCGGTCACCAGGAGCAGGCGGCCTGGCGTCTGCTCCAACCGCGCATGCAGCGCCGGGTCCGGCTCGAACGGCTGGGTCGCAATGGACTGCAAGGCATCTACAACCGTGTTGCCGGTCAGAAAGATGTCCTCGGCCGACACGCCTTCGGCCTGCAGTGCCGCGACCGCGCGGGATGTGGGCGCGAAGTGCAGCGACGCCAGGCTGGCCACCAGGCGCCGATTCATCTCCTCGGGAAAAGGGCTATAGCGCCGGTGGGTGCGTAGCCCGGCCTCGACGTGCCCCATCGGAATCTGTGCGTAGAAACTGGCCAACCCAGCCACCATGACGGTCGTCGTGTCGCCCTGCGCCAGCACCAGGTCAGGCTGCAGGTCTTGCAGCACCTGACTGACGCGGGTCAGGGCCAGGGCGGTCAGGCCGGGCAGGGTCTGGTTGGGCTGCATCAGGTTCAGGTCCACATCGGGGCGGATGGCGAACAGGTCGAAGACCTGGTCGAGCATTTCGCGATGCTGGGCGGTGGCGCAGACCAGCGACCGGATACCGGCCTGCTGCGCCAGCGCCCTGATGACCGGCGCCATTTTGACCGCCTCCGGCCGCGTGCCAACGATGGAAAGCACGGTGAATGGCGTGGTTCGCGCCTGGCCGTCGTCAGCCATCACGGCGCGTCATCCTGATAGAAGCGCAGGACGATGGGGGTGCGCATGGCCGCCCTGACCGTCTCCTGTTCGGCCTTCCAGGCTTGTTTCACCACCTTGTGCTCGACCAGCAAGAGCAGGCAATCGGCGCCTGCCGCGGCGTCTGCCAGGCTGCTGTACTCATGGCCGACGACCAGCGGGTCATAGTGGGCCACCTGATAGCCATCCGCGCGCAGGAGGTGGACGATCTCCGTGGCCGGGCTTTCGCGGGTGTCCTCGGTGTCCGGCTTATAGCTCATGCCGATGGCGACCAGGCGGGGTGTGACCAGGTGGGCCACGGCCTGGCGCACGCGCGCGGCGATCTTGTGCGGCACTTCGTCGTTGACCAGCCGTGCGGTGAAGATCAGGCGCGAGTTGGCAGGATCCACCTCTTTGATGAACCACGGATCGAGCGGGATGCAGTGCCCGCCCACGCCGATGCCGGGGCGCATGATGTTGACGCGGGGATGTTTGTTGGCCAGCCGGATGACCTGCAGCGGGTCAATGCCCAGTCCCTCGGCCACCGCGGCAAACTCATTGGCCAGGGCGATGTTGACATCGCGAAAGGTGTTTTCGCACAGCTTGCACAGCTCGGCCGTCACATCGTCGGTCACGTAGAGATCGCCTTTGACAAAGGACGCGTAGAGCGCGCGGGCCATTTCGCGGCCAACCGGCTCAGCGCAGCCGATGACGCGGTCGTTGTGGACGATCTCGTAGAACACGTCGCCGGGCAGGATGCGTTCCGGGCAGTGGGCCAGGTGAATGTCGGCGCCGACCCGGAGTCCCGTGCGCTCCAGCAGCGGGGTCACGACATGGCGGCAGGTCAACGGCGGAATCGTGGACTCGATGATGATCAGGTTACCCGCGCGCAGGTGGGGCAACAGCGCTTCGATGGCGCTGATGACGTACGACAGGTCGGCCACTTTTTTGCGCGGCTGCACCGGCGTAGGCACGGCGATGATGAAAATATCGGCCGGGCAGGGTGAGTGGCGCGCGCTCAGGTTCTGACGTACCGTTGGATCGTGCAGCAGCGCCTGCAGCTCAGCCTCTTTGAGGTGCAGCACGCCTTCGTTGATCGCCGCCACGATGTTTTCGTTGATGTCAACGCCCACGACGCGCCAGCCCGCGCGCGCCAGCATCAGCGCGGCCGGCAGCCCGACGTAGCCGGTGCCCACCATCACCACCTGGGGATTGCGCGGGCTGGCGTCATCGAGCAGGCGTTCAACGTCGGGCATAGAACACCTTTTGCCATTCGATGGTACGCGCCACGCCTTCGGCCAGCGACACCGTGGCCTGATGCCCCAGGTCGCGCACGGCCTTGAGGGTATCGGCGCGCTTGTCACGCGTGTTGTGCGCCTCGTACTCCAGGTAGGTCACCAGGCGGTCGTCCTTGCCCAGGTGGGCCAGGATCATGTCAGAGAGCGCCTTGATGTCGTGATACTCGTCGCCGGCGATGTTGTAGATCTCACCGGGCTGGAAGCGCTCGCAGATGTTGGCCAGGGTGCGCACGCAGTCATCAATGTAGGTGGAGCTGCGATGGTGATTCAGATAGACCGTGTACGGTAGATCGTGCAAGGCTCGATAGATGAACAGGCAAATGACGCTGCGATAGGGCGAGTAAGGCTCTCCCGGCCCGTAGGTGTTGAACAGCCGCACCCGCACCGACTCGGTGCCGAAGCGGTCCATCGAATTCATGATCTGCTGTTCATTGACCCACTTGCTGATTGCGTAGTCGTTCAACTGGCGCACCGGAGAGTTTGCCATGACCTCCTCGCTCATCACGCCGGCATAATCGCCATAGACCTCGGAACTGCTGAAGGCGATCAGGCGAAAGCGCCGCTCCTCCTGCATGCGCAGGATGTTCTTGGTGCCAATCGCGTTGGTCTGCCAGACTTTCTCATAGTAATCTTCGCCATTGTTGCGTCCAAACTCAGCCGCCAGATGGTAGACAGTGTCGAACTCGTGCTGGTCGAACAACCGCTCGACCTGCCTGAACTCACCGACATCGCAGCGCACGTACTGGGCATCGTAATGATGGGCCAGATCGCATAGCCACACCTCATTGCCACGCCCGCGCAGCTCACGTACCAGAACTGAACCAACCGCTCCCAGGCCGCCGGTTACCAAAATTCGCATGAAAAAAATCTCCTTCGCGGGTCGCACCTTGCCGGCCATGACATCGAACAAACCGCCGACGCCCGCGATGACGGGAATGTGCAGCGCGTCCTTGTGCCTGGCGATCCACATCTCCTTCATCGGCGAGGGCAAGGCCACCAACATGATCTGCGCCCGGCTGTCGTTCATGGCAGCGACAATGCCCGCTTCATCGGCCGGCTTGAAGAAGCCGTTGCGCTGGCCGGCAATCAGCAGCCGCGGCCAACGGCGGTGCGCACGCGCCACCACCTGCTGCACGATCTCTTCCTCGGCGCCAAAGAAGTAGACGCTGTGCTCATGCAGTTCGGCCACGTCCAGCAGGCGATGAACGAACGGCGGCAGCCCCACCTGTTCCGGCACCGGCAAGCGTTCGAGCCACTTGGCGCCCCAGGCCACCGCCTTGCCATCGGCCAGCGCCAGCTCGAAATCTTCCACAACGCGCCGGAAGGCGGCATCCTCATGCGCCAGGATGGTCTGCGCCGCGTTGATGGGCACGATGCACACCTGGCGCCGTCGGGCGATGGCGTCCTGGCAGATGGCAATGGCCTGCGCCTCGGTGACGCAGTCCACCGGCAGCCCCATCAGATGGACGCGGCGCGGCGCAGAGACGCCGGTAGCTAGAGATGGATTAGTCGTCTGTTGCATCGGCACGGTTTCCCCTACAGCACATCTTCCAGGGCATTAGCCAACCGGTTGAGGAAGGCCGTTTCGTTGTAACGTTCCTCGATGATGCTGCGGTTGGCCTGACCCATCCGCAGCCGCAAGGCCCGATCCGCGCACAAACGCACTAACTGCTGCGCCAATCCGGACGGGTCGCCCGGCTTGACAAAGAGACAGTGCGTGCCCTCGGTCAGCATGTCGGGCAGCGCGCCAGCCGCGGTGACAATCACCGGCAACTGCGCGGCCATCGCTTCCATCACCGACAGTCCAATGGCTTCTGTGTAGGAAGGCAGGATAAAAATATCAGAATCTACCAGGGTTTGCAACTTTTGCTCATCCCGAATGACGCCCAGGAACTTCACGGTCTCTTCCAGGCGATGCTCCTGAATCACCTGGCGAATGGCGCCGGCCGCATGATCATGTTCGGGAATGAAGGTGATGTTGCGTTCCTTGTTGATGAATTCGCCGGCGAGCTGCACGCGCAGTCCCACCTGCATCTGCGGCAGCGCCAACGGCAGCGCACGCACCAGGTCCACTGCGCCTTTGGCGAACGAGATGTGCCCCATGAAGATCACCCGAATCTCAGCCAGGTCATCGTCCGGAGGCCGGCTGCGAGGCGGGTAGCGGGTCGCCACGCCATAGGCGGCCACGCGGAACTTCGCGGGGGTCACCAGGTTGTCGAACTGCTGCTTGAGCCGTTCGCCACCGACCAGGAAGGCATCGGTCTGTTGAAACACGCGGCGGATATAGGCCCGGAACCAGGCCGGCTGGCCCGCGTAAAACCGGTCGAAGGAACCGCCATGCACCTGGTACACCACGCGGCGCGCAAACGGACGACACAGCCAGAGCAGAATCGAATCACGAAAGAAACCGGGACGATTCTGACTCAAGGGCAGATAGGCCAGGTCGGGGTGCAACCGGCGACACATCTGCAAGAACTGCCATAGGTGAGCGAGGTTGTAGCGAATGTTGACGAACCCCAGGCGCCCGCGCTGCTCGTTGGTGATCGGTTTTTGCATGTTGCAGAAGGTGAGCGCGAAGCGCTGCTGCATCAAGGGCGAGGTGACCACCGTCTGCGTGAAGGTTTCCACCCCGGCGTAGGGCGGCGGTGTCGGCCCCGCGACCAGAAGGGTGGGTTTCGAGACGCTCGCCCCGGACGCGACCGATCGTCCGGGGGGAAGCGCGGGCGGGTCTCCCCGCGTCGGCGCCGGCACGATCCGTTCGTCGGCTGCCAATGCCCGCGCTGAGGTGCGCCCTGGCTCCAAAATGGCCCGATAGAGGGACGCGTAGCTCCCGGCAAACGCAGCCGGTGCAAACTGCTGCAGGGCGCGCTGCCGGGCAACCTGGCCCCACCGCTGCGCTTGGGCTTCGCCGGACAGCAGGCGGCGCAGGGCTGCCGCCAGGGCGATGGCATCGTTGGCCGGAGCCACCAGGCCGCTGACCTCGTGCTCGATCAACTCTGGCAGCGCGCCGCCGTCAGTGACGGCAATGGGCAAGGCCGCCAGCATCGCTTCGACAGTTGCGATGCCGAAAGCCTCTGCGCTGGCGGAGTTCACATAGCCATCGAGCAGCGGCAGCAGCTGGCGAATGTCGTCGCGCGCCGGCCAGACCCAGACGTCATCCTGCAGTCCCATCCGCCGAACCTGATCTTGCACCTGGGCTTGCAGCGGGCCGTCGCCGATCAGCAGCAGGCGGGCGCGCGGTTCCGCCTGGCGCACATGAGCGAAGGCCTGCAAGAGCATCGCGTGGCAGCGCACCGGCATGAAGGTGCCCACATAGCCCAGCAACAGGTCATCGTCGCTCAAACCAAGAGCCGCACGGGTCAGGGTTGGCTGCTGATTGGCCGGGTGATCGCTGACGCCGGGATAGATGACAGCCAGTTTGGCACGGGGCAGGAGCGGCATGTCTCGCGCCACCTGCCGGCACGTGGCCTGAGAATTGCAGACGATGCGGGCGGCGGTACGCCCATAAAAATTGTCCCACACGCGCACCGGCAGGGTGGTGTTGCGCACAATGCCGTGTTCGGTCATGATCGTGGGCAGCCCCAGGCGCCACGCGGCCAGGCCGCCGTAGATGTGCGCACGCGCCAGGTGGGTCTGCACCAGGTCGGCGCGGCGGCCGGCAAGCCATTGGACGACCGGGCGCACGGCGCGCAGGTCCAGGTTGCTGCGTGTGGGCAGAGAGGTGACGGGAATCGAGAGCGCCTGAAACGCGGCCGCAAAGCTGCGCCCGGGCGCTTCCTCCTCGATCACCAGAATTTCGGGCGCAAACGCGGCCCGATCGAGAGACGACAGCAGTTGATAGAGATACTGTGTCGTGCCGCCATCGAACGGCAGATTTTTGATGATGTGGACGATGCGGTACGGCGCCACGGTTCACACTCCCCGATCGCTGCCGGTGCGATGCGGTGCGGGCCGCCAGCGACGCAGGCGTTCGATCAGGCGTGTGCCCAACTGTGCGGTCAGCGCGGTACGCAGGAAACGGCCATCGGCCAGCAGCCCCGGCGCGAGGCGCAGAGCCTGCTTCAGATAGATGCGCGCCTGGGGCAAATCGGATGCCGCGTAGAAGCACATGCCGGCGCGCAGATAGGCTTCGGCCAGGGCGCGTGCGCGCTGTGATTGCAGGTCGAGCGCCAGCGCCGGATCGTTGACCGCGCGGCTCACCACGCGCAGCGTCTCTTCGCCGGCGCGGCGAACCTGGCGGTTGGTCACGGTCTGGTCATGCACGCGTACCGCGGCCCACATCGAAGCGACATGGGCCATCGCACCTTGCTGCGCCAGTTTGATCCACAGGTCGTGATCCATCACGTTGCGGAGGCTCTCGTCCAGCCAACCGGCCTGCGCGACCGCGGCGCGGCGCATGAAAACCGCCGGCTGCGCCAGGTAATTCCACCCCAGGAGGCGCCCGCGGTCGAAGGGGCCGGTGTGCAGATGTCCCACCCACTGACCCTGCGCATTGATGATGGCGCAATCGCCATACACGGCGGTCACGGCCGGCTGAGCTTGCAGCGCGAACACGGCCGCGGCCACCGCGCCCGGCCGATACAGGTCATCGCTGCCGATCCAGGCGATGATCTCGCCCTGGCTGCGCGCCCAACCGCGGTTGACGGCCTGGGAGATGCCGGTGTCAGGTTTGGCAAACCAGGTCAGGCGATTGTCGCGCGCGGCGAAGTGGCGCAGAATGGCATGGGTGTCATCCGTCGAGCCGCCATCCATCACGATGTATTCCAGGCGGCCGTAGTCTTGCGCCAGGACGCTGACGATCGTGGCGGTAATCCATGCCGCACTGTTGAGACTGGGTGTGACGATGGAGACCAACGGCAGCGTCATGCGCTTACCGCCGGCTGCAGGAGCAGATCAAGTTTGATGAGGATGGCAAACTCGATCGCCACCTGGACTGAGAACGCACCGAAGAAATCGAAGATCGTGTTGTTACCCAGACCGACGAAGAAGTTGGCAATGAAGGCGGCCAGGAAAGTCACGATGGTCGCGCGCAGCAGGCTGTTTTCCATGCGCCAGGCCAAACGACCGGCGCGCCAGGCCACCACGGCGAAGAGGAGCAGGATCAGGATGCCCTGCATGAATCCAATCCGGTAGAAGAGCCAACTGTAGGCGCTGTGGCGGAAGAGGGCCTGCAGTTCGCTATCGCGTGAGTAGGCATAGGCCCCACGGTCCCCGTAGCCTGCGCCGATGAGCGGGTTGGACGTGCCGCGGGCCGAGTTGCCGATGAAACGAGTCGTCTCCAGGCGCGTCTCGCGATTGGCGGCCGAGCTGGAGGTCGAAGCACGGGGGTCCACGATAGAGAGTACACGTTCGCCCACCGCGGCCACCAGCCCCGTGCCGGCGGCGGCATCCGCAGCCACAACCAAGCCACCCAGAACGAGCAGCACCAGGCCGGCGCTGATCAGGCGCTGTGGGTTGCGCAGCCAATGGCTGAAGAGGACCACGGTGACGAGGCCGCCGAGCATGCCCAGGTAGATGCCGCGCACCAGCAGCGCCATCAAGGCGACGGTAGACAGCAGGGTGTAGAGCGCCAACCAGGGACGCCACTGCGGCGGCACATCGCCCGTGAGGAACAATGCCAGTCCCAAGAGCCAGGAGAGCATGATGTACTCCCAACTGGTGACCAGGCCATAGCGCAAGTAGCGACCACTGCTGAGAATCACGGTGGATGCACCCTCGGACGTGGGAATGCCGAGCGCCCAACTGACAAAGTAGTAGGCCAGCGCGGGCAGAATCAGCAGCGCGATGCCGCGCAGGGTCGTAACCAGGTCAGCGCGTGTGCGCACACCGGACACCACCAGCAGCGACAGGGTGATGTAGTAGAACGGCACCCGCATGTCACGCAGAACGGTGACGACGATGTTGCCCTTCAGCATCCCGACGAGCGCCGGAATCAGCAGGATGGCGAGGATAGCCGCCAGCAGGTAGCCGGAGCGGCGGGTCAGCCGCCACGTATGCATCTGCAAGGCCCAACGGATCAGCCAGCCGACCAGGGTCATCGCGACAAAGAGATCGAGCAGGTGGACGTTCGACTGAGAGATCGGAAGTTGCAACGCCTCCAGGGGCTGGAAGTAGACGGCGATGGCGACGAGCGACCACAACTGCCAACGCGAAGGAAAGACCAGGTAGGCGATGACGGCTGTGCCGAGCAGAATCAAGGCCAGGGCCGTGTCGTCACTGGCGCCCAGGGGCAGCGCAAGCGCGCAGCCGAGCAGCAGCACGCCCAGCATGATCCAGATTGCTTCGCCTGTCCTGCGGCTGCGATTGCCAAAGGTACGTGATAGATTCGCCATGCAGAAAACTTCCTCGTGTAATGCGTTTTCGGAGAAAACGCAAAATTGATTGGACACAGGCCAACGACTGGCGTTACGGGGGGGAATGCACACCTGCGTCCTGAATTGATGGGTCACGGCGCTGAGCTTCGGCCCATGCCTCGCGGGCGGCGTCGGTCTCGCCGTTGGCTTGCAGGGCATTGCCCAGCAGCAGGTAGGTGACAGCCGCCTGATCGTCCAGGACCAGGCTGGCGCGCAGACTGGCGATCGCTTCAGGCCAGCGCGCCAGCGCGGCCAACATTTGGCCCTGCACCATGTAGCCGTAGGGGGTTTTGGCGACGGCCAGGGCCTGTTCTGCCGCTTGCAGACCGTGTTCCGGGTCGTTGAGCGCGGCGTAGGCATGAGCCATGACCATGTAGGTGTAGCTCTCATGCGGGGCCAGGACTTGTGCCTGCTGCAACTGCGCCAGGGCCGCGGCCGGCTGTTGATCCCGGTAGAGCAAGATTTCTGCTAAACGCCGGCGTGGCATGGCCTGGCCAGGGTCACGCGCAATTGATGTCCGATAGGCGGCTGCGGCTGCGGCCCACTGCTGTGCCTGCCAGGCCTGGTTGCCCGCCTGAAAATAGACGTTGGACAGCAGCGCCTGTGACGCTGTTACCTCTGCGCAGGCTGGGGCGATCTGCGCCAGGGTCTTGTCCAGCTCTTCCGTCTGTGCCGGCTCTTGCAGCAGGCGGTAGATGATGTCGCGTGCCTGGCGCGCGCAGGCTGTTTGCAACCGCCTCGATTCGAGTGTCGGCGCCAGGCCGGCGCTCAGCAGCACCAGGGTCGCCGCGAAGCCCAGCAGCGCAAGCCAGTTCAGACGCGGCGCGGCATCTACAGCCCCCGACGCGCCGGCCACAAGGACCGGATGAGCCTGCGGTCGCTCTGGCTCACCACGCCTTGCGCCAGCAGCAGCCCGGCATAGACGGCCGCATAGGCTGCGGCCAGCGCGGCCAGGGTCAACAACGTCACCTGGGGCAGCCGGGTTAGCACCAGGGCTAAAGCAGCGCCGCTGCCCAGGGCCAGGCCCACGGCTCGCCAGGGCACCAGGCGGGCGAGTGCGGCGCCGGAGAGCTGCAGCGTTTGCGCGAAGGCCACCAGTACCAGGCTGGAGCCGATGACCAACGCCACGAAGGCGGCCACCGTGATCCCCACGAATCCAAACGGCCCCACCAACAGCAGCGCCAGCACCAGGTTGGTGAGACCCTGCACGACATGGGCGCGCAAACAGAGATGGGCCTGCCCCAGCGCCTGCAAGATCATGTAGGGTGGAAAGGCCACCAGGCTGACGAACCAGCCGCACGTCATCAGCCGCATGACAAAGGCCGCCTGCGCGTAGCCTTGCCCCAGCCAGGCGGTCAGCAGCCAGGGCGCCGTGATGATCAGCAGCAGGTAGGCCGGCCAGCCCAGCAAATAGACATAACGCGAGCTGCGCTGGTAGATCATCTGCACGGCCTGCTGTTCTCGTTCGGCGTGCAGATGCGAGACGCCCGGAAAGAGGGGCAAGAAGGCCACGGCGAACAGCCCGCGCAGTTGGGTGATGATGCGCTGTCCCACTTCGTATTGTGTCACCAGGGCCACGCCCAGGAAGCGGGTGATGACCAGTTTGCTCAAGGGGTCGAAGAGCAGTTCGGTCAGCGCCCCACCCTGGATGTTGAGGCTGTAACTCAACACGGAGC
Organism: Candidatus Amarolinea dominans; assembly: GCA_016719785.1. Classification (NCBI taxonomy): domain Bacteria; kingdom Bacillati; phylum Chloroflexota; class Caldilineae; order Caldilineales; family Candidatus Amarolineaceae; genus Candidatus Amarolinea; species Candidatus Amarolinea dominans. The sequence goes on along the minus strand of JADJYJ010000034.1, from coordinate 126,539 downwards.
GCAGATAGCCGGCATCGAAGGTGCGCCAGCGCAGGTGCAGGCCGGGCGCCAGCCGCTGTGTCATTACGCCGTTGAAGGCGCCTGAGGCCACGGCCAGCACCAGGCTGAGCACGGCCATGCCGACCAGGCCGCCGCCCAACGCCAGGACGACGACGATGCCCAGGTAGAGGCCAATCCCGTTGGCCAGCGCGGTCAGGTTGGTCAGATCCATGCGCTGCAGGCCCTGCAAGGTCGAGTTGAACGCGCCCAAAGTCAGGTTGACGGCGAAGGTGAGCGCCGCAATACCGATGACCGTGACGATTTCCTGCGTGAGCGCCGGGGAGATTTGCGGCACCAGGCCCGCCAGGAAGTGGCGGCCAAGCAGCACAAGGGTCGCCAGGCTCAATCCCACCACGAGATAGAAAAAGAAGACGGTGTTCAACGCCATGTCCAGGCGTTGCCACTGCTTTTGCGCCGCGAATTCCGCGACGTACTTGGTCAGGGCCAGGCCCATGCCAAAATCGGCCAGTTGCGTGTACGATGTAAAGAGCGCCACGATGGCCCACACGCCAAAGCGCTCATCGCCCAGTTTGCCCAGCATGAACGGAACCACGAGCAGGGGCAATGGGAGCAGGACGAGAAAGCGCAGCACGCTGAAGAGCGAGTTGCGCACCATGCGGGTGACCTGTGGGCTGGTTGCTTCGGACACAGCTAGAAGACGCTCCGACTCTTGCTTACCGACACTGGCGATACCAGGCAATGGTGCGCTGCAATCCTTCGGCAAACGACGTGCCGGCGCGGAAGCCAAACTGCTGTTCGGCGCGTTGCGTGTCCAATTTGCGTCGCGGCTGGCCGTTGGGCTTGGTGGTGTCCCAGACGATGTCGCCGTCGAAGCCAACCAGGTCAGCAATCAGGTGTACCAGGTCACGGATCCTGATTTCCATGGCCGAACCGATGTTGACCGGCGCGCTGGCGTTGTAATTTTCGGCTGCCAGCAAGATGCCGTGCGCCGCATCATCCACGTAAAGAAATTCACGCGTGGGCGACCCATCTCCCCACACGACGATGTGATCGTCGCCCCGTTCCTGCGCTTCGACGCACTTGCGAATCAGGGCCGGGATGACGTGCGAGGTCTGCAGGTCGAAGTTGTCGCCAGGCCCGTACAGGTTGACCGGGAGCAGAAAGACGGAGTTGAAGCCGTACTGATCGCGATACGCCTGCGACTGCACGAGGAGCATTTTTTTTGCCAGGCCGTAGGGGGCATTGGTTTCTTCTGGATAGCCTGACCAGAGGTCATCTTCATGGAAAGGCACCGGGGTGAACTTGGGATACGCGCACACCGTGCCAATGGCCACCAATTTTTCCACGCCGGCCCGCCAGGCCTCGTGCAGCAGTTGGGCGCCCATCATGAGGTTGTCGTAGAAAAATTCGGCCGGATGCTCCAGGTTGGCGCCGATGCCGCCGACGCGCGCGGCCAGGTGAATGACGATGTTAGGGCGACTGTCAGCCAGCGCCCTCTGCACGTTTTCCAGGTGGCGCAAGTCATAGTCTTGACTGCGCGGCACGAACACCGCCGCCGCGTGCAGGGCGTGCAGTTGGCGCACGATGACCGATCCCAGGAATCCAGACCCGCCGGTGACCAGGACGCGGCGGTTGGGCCAGAAGCTCATAGATGATGTTCCTTTCTGTAAGGCGCAGCGCACCTGCCCGGTTGTTAGCGGTCGGAGCTCAGCGGCGCAATCTGGATGCGCTCGATCAACGCGTTGCGGTCGCCGTCGCCGCCCTTGTCAATCACATCCTGCCAATAAACGTCATTATTGAAGATCAGCGTCAGCAGTTGCATGCCGGCGCGATTGCTGACAATCTGCAGGGTACGGGTTTCCCAACTGCCGTCGTCCGCGTTGAAGAAGATCTGGCCGCGCTGGATATTGCTGAGCTGTACGTCCACGATGACCGGGCCAGGCCGATCGTTCTGGCCCAACACCGACAAACGATAGACTCCCGGCTTGGGCAGCAGCACATTGAGGGTGACGATCGGCCCGGTGCCTGCGCGCATGGCGGCCTCATGCCCGCCTTCCTGAATCAACTGGGTGCCCTCCGCCAGGCCCCCTTGATCGGGGGTCCAGGCCAGGTTCGGGTCGGCATAGAGGACGTTGCCGTAGATGCGCAGCGTCTGCACGTAGAGATCACGGCTGCTGGTGTTGCGCAGGCGCAGCATGACCGTCCCCGCCTTGTGCATGATGCCCACAAAATGCGATTCGGTCTGCAGATCGAACGACAGGTCTTCGAGCAGGCTGCCGTCCATTTCCAGGGCGAGATTGTTGCCCAGGCGTGCGCCGCGGCCGCCAACTTCCAGGACGTAATTACCATCACCGAGGAAAACCAACGGGAAAGCAATCTCGTTGCCCGGCCCAAAGACGAAGGCGAAGGTCCCTTCGATACGATCCAGCCGCGGCTGGTCGGCAGCCCCACTGCTGAGCAGGTCATCGAAATTGAGATCAATCAGCACATCGCCGCGATTGATAGCAGCCGGAATTTTGGTCAGGCTAACCGTCTCCACCAGGGCGTTACGGTCGCCATCCTGACCGGCGTCCACTAATTCTTGATCGTAGGCATCGGCGGCGAACTCCAGGGCCAGGCGATGAAAGCCGGGAAGCCCCACCGAGAAGAGGAGCGACTGCTCACTCCAACTGCCGTCGTTGGCCGCGTAGCTCAGCACGCCAATCTGCGCACCGTCGAGCATGACCGCCAGGTCAACCGGGCCAGGCTGGTCGTTCTGCGCCCGCACCGAGAGCTGGTAGCCGCCGGCCGTGTCAAACGCCAGATCCATGCTGACGACCGGGCCGGCCGCGGGTCGCATGATGGCCCGCACCCCGCCCGCCTCTTCGACGGCCGTGCCCGGCGGCATCATCTCGGTGGCCTCGGCCATGACAAAGGTGGTCTGGTTGCCCACAGCGACGACGGGCGCGGCGAGGTTTGACACGGTGAGGAAGTCAATGACCGCATTGCGGTCCCCATCGTCTTTGTTGGCCACCAGGGCCGTGTCGTACAGGTCATTGGCAAAGACAAGGCGCAGGCGATGGTAGCCGACCGCGCCTACCGGCATACGCACCGAACGCAGCGACCAGGTGTAGTCGTTACGGGCATAGTCCAGGGTTCGCTCCAGCGGTTTGCCATCCAATTCGGCCCGGAGTTGCACCGGGCCGGGGCGATCGTGCAGGCCGTCCACGTTGAGGGTGTAGTTGCCGGTGCTGCTGAACCACAGTCCGGCCTCGATGACCGCGCCGGCGCCCGCGCCCATGGCCACGGGGCGATTACTCATGCGCTGCAGCCGTGCATTCTCACCCACCACGAACGGGTTCGCTTCGATGCGCAGATCTGTACTGTCCGGCTGCACGTAGGCCAGCAGCAGGCTGATCTCCTGCAAACACAACTGCCCTGGCTGCACGGTGGCCGGCGGAGTCAGCAGAATCTCGTGCTCGCCCGTGCTCAGCCGGCTCAACAGGTGAGTGGTCTGCGATAGGTGGGCGCCAGGGGCGATTTGACCCAAGAAGCGGTCATCCAGGGTCACCGGCAGTGGCTGCGTGATGTTCGTGCTGGCGGTCACCAGTTCGAGCACGTAGTCGGCCGCATTTTCCACGGTGACGGTAAATGTCACCGGTTGAGAATCGAGCCAGCGGCCGGCCGCGCCGGTCGTCGTCACGCAGGCGGTCAACGCCCCGGTGGCGGTAATGGGCGCTGTCTCGGTCAACTCACTCACGCCCAGGCTGATCTGGGTGCTGCCGCGATACACCCAGTTCTGGCGTTCTTCCAGGGTGACATAATCAAGGTCCGCGTAAGCCCCCTCGATGTAGGCGTCCGCGGTTGCGCCCAGGGTCAGGGTGTGCAGGCCAGGGCTGCTCACATTGACGGGGATGGAAATCGTCTGCCACCCCAGGTTGACCGGCGTCGTCAGAATACCGACTGCCTGACGGTCGAGCACCACCGACCATTTGGGCGTGCCGATGCGTGCGTTCATGCGGCCGTACAGCGTCAGCAGGTAGTCGCCCGGCTGGCTTGCCCACAAGGAGACTTGGGCGATGATGCCGAAGCCCTGGGCGCGTACGAATGAACCGCCGCTGGCCTCAGGTTGTTCGAAGACAAAGCCATTGTCGGTGGGGAAGTCTTCGGCTTCGATCGTCACGCGTTGGCCGTCCTGTCCGGGTATGGCCGCGGCATAGGCCAGCGTCAAGGTGCCGCTTAGCGCCGTGGTGGGCGGCTGCGCGGCAATGATGTCTACAGTGACCACTTCGGTGCGGGTGAAAGGCACCTGCACGTAATTGGGCGCCTGTACGCCGGCCGGGTCGAAACTGCCTTGGTTCTGACCGTTGACGTGTACGCTGAAGCGCTGCGATGTAGATGCGTCGTACGGGGTGACCCCGACGATGAGACTGCGATTGGGTAACGCGGCCCGTTTTGTGGTCAACTGGGCGCGACCGGCGGCCCATTCGAATGGCACCTGGCTGTTGAGCACCGGCGCGGTGTCCAACAGGTAGACCTGGGCGCCGACGACATCGCGGGCTTTCAGCGCGGGGAAGAGCGTGCCGACCTCACGGAAGCCGCCATGACCAGCCTGATCCACAATCCACACGCGCTTGTGGTTGTCAAACACCGATTGCAACTGGGGCGCCGACAGGTCGGCAAAGGACTGCACGAAGCTGCCAAACGCCTGGGGTTTGACCATTTGGCGGAAATAGTAGACAAACGGCCCCCAATCGCGGTCGCGGGCGGTAGCAAAGAGGACCGCATCGTCCGTGCGCAGATCGGCTTGAATGTAGCGGATCACGCCACGCCAGTTCAAGCGATCCTGCTGCCCATAATAGCCCAGGACTGGTCGCGTGTTGACCAGCAGGAGCAGGACGGTCAGCGCGCCCACCAGGATCGCGGCCGGGAGCGGGGTCTGCAGGACGGGGACGCGCAGGACAACGGCTCGCGGCAAGGCCCACAGCCGGCTCACGCCCGCGTAAAGGCCCAGCGCCACCAGAGCCAGATAGGCAGGCTGTACGAAGATGATATATTTGCTGGCAAAGAAATGTTCTGAGCGCACCAGGGAGACCAGTAGGAGGGGCAGCCAGAGCCACAGCAGAACAAAAAACGTTTGGCGCCACTGCCGGCGCAGGAGCAGGTCGGTCAAACCGAACAGGGCGAACGCCAGGTAAAGCCAGGAGGTCCAACTGCGGCCGCTGCCGAACTCGGCAAAAAGATCAATGAACGAGGCGACACTGAGGGAAAAGCCGTGCAAGGTGGCCCCCTCGGTGGTGCGTGCTGAGTCGGCCTGGGAGAAGATGGTCGCCACTTCGCTGCTGCTGGCGCTGCTGCTGGTGGCTGCGCGCACCACCGGCAGGGTGATCTCCAGCGTGAGCAGTGCAAGGACGACGACACTGACGACGAAGACGGCATAGGCCAGCGGAATGCGGCGCAGGGCGCGGGCCGTGACCTGTTGCCAGCCAAGCAAGCGGCTGCGCATGGTTTTGCGCCGGCTGTTGGTGCGGCGGCGCAAGCTGCTTAGCCGCGGCAGGCGCACACTGCGCACCAGGTGTATGCCCAAGATCACCACGGCATAGACCACCATGGGTACGACAAAGAAGACGGCGAAGAGGTGATTCCATACGTTAAAGGCGGAGACGAAGACGAAGGCAATGAGGTCGCCCGCACGCTTCTCATCCAGGCCGCGCAGCATCAGATAGGCGCCCAGCACAGCGAGGAAGGACATCAGACCGTAGTAGCGCGCTTCCTGCGAATACTGAATGTGAAACGCGGAGATGGCCATGAGAAAGGCCAGCAGGAGCCCGACTTCCGGCCGGCGCAATCGCCGTCCCAGGGCAAAGGCGACTGCCACGGCCAGCACGCCGGCCAGGAAGGACGGCAAGCGGATGAGCATATCCTGGTTGCCGATCAATCCGGTCAACGACGCCAGGAGGGGCAGGGGCATCTGAAAGCCCCAGCCGGTCACGAACTGACCGCCGGCGCTGGCTGCGATCTGGCGCACAAACGAGAACGGGGCTGTGGTGCGCAAGACGGACGCCGGTCCCAACAGGGCCAGGTCTCCGGTCAGGGCTTCGTCACCCCAAAAGGGCCGCGTGTTGAGTTCATAGGAGCGCAAGCCTGCGGCCAGCAGGATGATGAGCAGGAAGGCCGCATGGATTGCTAGTTTGCTGAAACGCGTGTTAGGATTTGTACCTGAAACCATCTATCAGTCCACGAATCTTGGCGCGTACAGCCGCACTGCGGCCGCGCGCACTCTCTCGTATGATGAGCCACGGAATACCTGCCGCCAAGGAGATCAAATACAACACCCACTGCCCGGCATGGGCGTAACGGCGCATGAATCGCACGGCATTGACGCCGGATAGATATTTCTCACGGGGATTGTAGAATCCACCCGTGCTGGCGCCGCCCTTGTGCCACATGCGGGCTGAGGGAACGTAACGCACGATCCAACCCGCCTGTCTCGCGCGCATCGCCCAATCGGCATCCTCGTAATAGGCGAAATAGGCCGGGTCGAGCAGGCCAACCGTTTCCAGGAGCTGGCGCCGCGCTAGTATACCACATCCGGGCAGATAGTCCACATCGGCGGCGCTGTCATACTGACCGCGATCGGCCTGCCCAAAGCCGCGCATGGCCGTCACGTTGCCCCAGAAGGTGACCCGCCCGCCGGCCGACCACAGAACGGTGGGCGGTTTGGCCTGGTAGATCTTAGGCCCGGCCAGGCCAATCTGTGGGTCGCGGCCGGCTTCGGCCACTAACTCCTGGGTCATGGCCGGGTCGAACCAGGTATCGTTGTTCAACAGCAGCACGAAGTCGGCGCCTTGCGCCAGCGCCCAGGTCATTCCCGCGTTGTTGCCCGCGCAGAAGCCCAGGTTGGCGCCGGTTTCGATGAGGTGGACGGCCGGGAAGTCGGCGCGGATGGCCGCCGCCGAACCGTCCTGCGAACCATTGTCCACCACCAGCGGAATCAGGGCCGGGTAGGTCTGCTGCTGCAGGCTGCGCAGGCAGGCCAGGGTGTCCGACCGGCCGTTCCAGTTGAGAATCAGCGCGACCACGCGCGGCGGGGCGTGTCCGTTGTTGGTGTTCATCCCGCAGATTTCCAGGCCAGTTGCCGGTAGACCGCCACAGTCTGGTGGGCAATATCTGCCCAGGAAAGATGCTGCTGCGCCCACTGCCGGCCGGCTGCGCCCAGGGCGCGGCGGCGCGGGTCATCGCTCAGCAGCCCGCTGATGGCCGCGGCCAGGGCGGCGGCGTTACGCGGAGGAATGAGCAGCCCGGTGACGCCATCCACCACCGCTTCGGGCAGGCTGCCGACGCGGGTGGCAATCACCGGGCGGGCAAAGGCATAGGCCGCGGCAATGACGCCCGAGGCGCTGCCGTCGGTGTAGGGCAGCACCACCAGGCTGGCGCGGCGGAAGAAGGCGGCCGCTTCCGCATCTTCCACAAAGCGGTTGACCCAAGTCACGGCCGCCGCTTGGGCGCCAGGGAGACGGCGATAGGGCGCCATGTCGCCCTCGCCGCCCACGACCAGGAAGTGAACATCTGGCACGGCCGCCTGCACCAGCGGCATGGCCTCGACCAGGTACTCCAGGCCCTTGTACGCCTTGATGCGGCCAAAAAACAGGACGGTGTGCGGCTCTTCGTCCTGGGCGCCGGCCCACTGGGTCAGAAAATCGTACCAGCCGTGCGCCAACACGCTGATGCGCGCGGCCGGCGCCAACCGCGTGCGCTGTAGTTCCGCGGCCAGCGCCTGTCCATGCACAAACAGGTGGTGCGCATAGCGTGGCCCGGCCCACACGTTCCAACGTTTGCGCCAGCCGCCCTCGCCAGGTTTGATGCTGACCTCGTGCTGCGTGACTACCAGCGGCCAGCGCCGGCGCAGCCAGGGCAGCGTGGCCAGTTCCCAGGGGTGCGTGCTCAAGTTGGCGTGGATGATGTCGGGCGCGGTGGCCTGCACGGTGCGCAGATACGCGGGCACGTGCAGCAGTTGACGCGGCAGGCGCGCCAGGTCTGCCAGGCGGTTGCCGGTGGGAATGTCAACCGGCGCCAGGGTGACAGCGGGCGCAAAGCCGAGCGGCGCGGGCGCCTGTGCCACCACGGCCGTCACGCGCACATCCGGCTCCTGGGCCAGGGCGTTGGCCAGCGCGGCGGTGTAGTGCGCCATGCCGCCGCGCGGCCACAGGTTGATGAGGGTCACGCGCAGCGGCGCGGCGTCGCGGCGGCTAGTGGGCGTCATGGCGACTCCTGCCAGGCTGGCGGTCGAGCACGCGCTGGCAGAGCTGCACATACTGCTGGACGATCGCCGGCCAGGTGAAGCGCTCGGCGATCTGGCGGCCACGGCGGCCGTACTCGGCGCGTAGTGGGTCATCCTGCGCCAGGGTTGCCAGCGCGCCGGCCAGGGCCTCGACGTCGGCCCAGGGCGCGACCAACCCGTTGCCATCCAGCAGTTCTTCCAGGCCGCCGGTTGTGGTGACAATGACGGGAAGGCCGCTCGCCATGGCTTCCAGGAGGGCCATGGACATGCCTTCATTGAAAGAAGGCAGGCAAAAGATATCAGCCTGCGCATAGACCGCGGGCATCGCGCTGCGCTCCACAAAGCCGAGGAATTGGACCTTGTCCTGCAGGCCCAGGGTTTGCGCCTGCTGGCGCAGCAGCGGCTCGGCGTCGCCGGTGCCGGCCAGGATGACACGCAGGGACACGCCCTGGCTCGCCAGGCGGGCCAGCGCGCCCAGCAGGTGTTGCTGCCCCTTGCGCTCGATCAGCCGCGCTGCGCAGAGCACCGTGACCGGCGTGCCTGCAGGCCGCGGCGCCTGAGACACCGGCGTGAACTGCGCCAGGTCAACGCCGTTGACGATGATGTCTATGGGCAGGCCGGGCGCAGTCTGCCAGGCCAGGGTGCGGTGCCGTTGGCTGATGGCAATGACGGCCGCGGCCTCGCGCCAGATCTGGCGAATGAAGGGCGTCAAGGCGGCATAGACATAACGGTAACGGTTTTCGAAACCGGGCACATCCGGGCCTTGCAGAGAAACAATGTACGGCAGGCCCAGCGTGCGTCGCAACGCCCAGGCGATGCCCCCGGCCGGCACCCCGGCAAAGGCAAAGCACAGGTCGTAGGGTGCGCGTGCGGCCAGGCGTCGCGCGTAGCGGTAGCCGCGCCAGGTGTAGCGCAGCAGTTCGATATTGGTTGAGTGATGGATGTTACGGTTGTCCACCGGCACCTTGTGCAGGCGGATTGCTGGCGTCATTTCTTCATATTCGAAGCGGCGCCTGGAGCGGCTGGAAGTGATCAGATCCACGTGAATGGGGGGGACGCGGTGACGTAGTTCGTCCAGCAGGTGGTAGTTGACCACACCGGTGCCACCGCCGAGCGGCGGGAATTCGTTGTCCAACATCAGGATGCGCATGGCGGTTGTGGGCGTCTCCTCAAGCATCCGGGGCCTGACGCTCATCATCGAATCCGCGGCGTTCGCCGATGATGTAGAGCGGGCGCTGCTTGACTTCATCGAAGATGCGACCGACATATTCGCCGATGACGCCGAGGGCGATCAATTGGATGCCGCCCAGGAACATCACGCCCACGACGATGGTGGCAAAGCCGGAGGGGAACTCGGGCAGGGTGAAGCGTTTGTAAACCGTCCACACGGAGAGTAGAAAACCCAGGAACGAGACGAGCAGGCCAAACAGAGAGGCGAGGCGCAGCGGCAGGTAGGAGAAGGAGAAGAAGCCATCGAAAGCCAGGCGCAGGAGTTTGAGCAGGCTGTACTTGGGTTGACCGGCAAAGCGGGCCGCACGATTGTAGGGCACGCCGATCTGACGAAAACCGATCCAACTGCGAATGCCGCGCATGAAGCGGTTGCGCTCTGGCATTTTGCGCAGCACGTCGGCCACGCGGCGATCGAGCACACAAAAATCACCGGCGTCGAGCGGAATCTCGACGTTAGCGACCTGGCGCAGGAGGCGGTAGAAGATGTCGTAGGCGCTGCGTTTGAACAGGTTCTCCTTGCGCTCCCGGCGAACCGCGTAGACCACATCGAAGCCCAGGCGCCATTGGGCCAGCAGCGCGGGCAGAACCTCCGGCGGGTCCTGCAGATCGGCATCCAGTACGATGACGGCATCTCCGCCCGCATGGTCAAGCCCTGCGCTGATAGCGGCCTGGTGACCGAAATTGCGCGACAGGTGCAGCACGCGCACCTGTGCATCATTCTGTTGGATGGCAGCCAGCAGGTCGCCTGAGCCGTCGCGACTGCCATCGTCCACGTAGATGATCTCATACGGCTCGGCCAGCGCGATCATGACACTGCTCAGGCGCCGATGGAGTTCCGCCAGGCTCTCGCGTTCATTGAAGACGGGAAGCACGACAGAAAAGACGGGAAGCACGACAGAAAGGACGGGAGGCTTCGTTTGGGTCAGGTGAGTCGTCATCGCCGCAATTCCTATCGGATGAGGTTGGACAGCCAAGAGATCAAGCGCATGATTCTTGTGGCCTGTGCTCGGCTAATCGTACCACAAGAAGCCGGGTCAGGCCAAAAAATAGATATTGCCAGGACTTTTGCGGAATCGGTTTTGACAGGGCGCCGCCGCGGGGGTACACTGGTACACTAGCAGCGCCGGCCGTCAGCGCCGCCGCGGGGGTACACTGGTACACCAGCAGCGACGGTCGTCAGCGCCGCCGCGTCACGCCAAGTGCGAAGGGAGCCACATTTCGATGACGAGTCTGTTTACGCGTGCAGTTCACGCCGGCGAGCGCCTGCCCGCGCCTGATTATACACCCACCACCACGCCGATTCACCCGGCTGTGACCTACCTGTACGACGCGATGGAGGACCTGGACGCCGTCCTCGGCCGCGCCAGGGATGGTTTTGTCTACCGCCGCTACGGCAACCCGACGACACACGCCTTCGAAGTGGCCCTGGCCGACCTGGAAAACGCCGACGTCGCGCTGACCTACGCGTCGGGCATGGCGGCCATGGTTGCGGCGTTGTTGGCCGCGGGGGTGCAAGCGGGCGCCCGCGTGGTGGCCGCACGCGACTGCTATGGCGCAACCTACACCCTGCTCGACCGCCTGCTCAAAGAGCAGGGGGTGACCACCCACTTTGTGGATGTCACCAACCTGGATGAAGTGGCCGCGGTGCTGCGCGCCACGGCGCCCACGGTGCTGGTGTGCGAAACGATTTCCAATCCGCTGCTCAAGGTGGCGAACGTGCCGGCCCTGGTGAATCTGGCCCATGCGGCCGGAGCGATGGTCATCGTAGACAGCACCTTCACCACGCCCTATTTGCTGCGCCCGCTGGAGCATGGGGCTGACTTTGTGGTCCATTCGGTCACCAAATACATCGGCGGGCATGACGATGTGCTGGGCGGTGCGGTCGTGACCGGGCGGGTGCATGAGGCGCGCCTGACCGACCAACTGAAGATGTTGGGCGCCAATTTTTCGCCCTTCGAGGCCTGGCTGGCCCTGCGCGGGCTGAAGACGCTGCCGCTGCGCATGCGCCAGCACTGCGCGTCTGCGCTGCAGGTAGCCGCCTGGTTGGGGGCGCATCCACGCGTGGCGCAGGTCAACTACCCCGGCCTGCCCGGCCATCCGCAGCACGCGGTGGCCGCACAGTTGTTGCAGGCGCCCGACGGCCAATCAGCCTACGGCGGCATGGTGAGCTTCGTCATACGCGACGCCGGGCAAGCGCAGGTGCGGCGCTTCCTCGAACGCGCGCGCCTGCTGCTGACTGGCACGTCGCTCGGTGATGTCTACAGCCTGCTGCTCTACCCGGTTATGGCGTCGCACCGCGCGTTGACGCCGGCGCAGCGCGCCCAGGTTGGCATTGGCGAGGGCCTGGTGCGCCTCTCCGTGGGCATCGAGGAGCCGGCCGACATCATCGCGGATCTTGCGCAGGCGCTTGAAGCGGATTGACATTTTGGTGCGTAGGATTTATAGTGTAGGCAAGAATCAACGCTCCTGGCAAGTAAGAGGGGACGTTCAAGGAGGGGCTATGAGTGACAGTATCCGCTATGGAATTCCGCTGGGCAACGTAGATACGGCCTGGCTACACATGGAGGACTCCACCAATCTGATGATGGTGTCGGGCCTTTTCATTTTCGACAAACCGGTTGATTTCACGCGTCTGCGCGATACCGTGCAATATCGCTGGGTAGAACGCTTCAGCCGTTTTCGGCACAAGGTGGTGAGGCAAGGCAACAAGGCCTATTGGATCACCGATCGCAATTTTGATCTCAACTCTCACATCCACCGGATTGCTCTGCCGCCTCCGGGGGACAAGACCGCGCTGCAAGATTTTATCAGCGACCTGATGAGTACGCCGCTCGATTTCTCCAAACCGTTGTGGCAGATGCACTACATCGAAAATTACGGCGAAGGCAGCGTCTTGCTCATGCGGCTGCACCACTGCATCGCCGATGGTATCGCGCTGATGCACGTCATGCTCTCCAGTACCGACACCGACCCCGATGCGCCCTACCCGACGCCCCCCGAACGCCAGGAACGCCACTCGCCTGGTTGGCTGGAGAGTACCCTGCGCAGCGCCTTGGGCATGGTTTCCACCGCACGCAAGGTGACTGATACGTTGATTCATGAAGGTTTGGAGACACTGACCAACCCCAGTCACGCCCTGGATTTGGCGTCCCAAGGCGCCAGTGCGGCCGCCGCCCTGGGCAAGATTCTGCTTCTCGGCCCTGATCCGCACACGGTCTACAAGGGTTCCCTGGGCGTGTCCAAGCGTGTCGCCTGGTCCCAAGCGATCCCACTAGCCAACGTTAAGCTCATTGGTAAGGCGCTGGGCGGCACGGTTAACGATGTGCTGCTGACGGCGATGACCGGCGCGCTGCGCCGATACATGGAATTTCGCGACGACCCAACCGACGGCATCAATATCCGCGCCATGGTGCCTGTCAACTTGCGGCCGCTCGAAGAGGCGTACAAGCTGGGCAATCGTTTTGGCCTCATCTACCTCTCCCTGCCCATCTACCTGGTTGACCCGAGGGAGCGCTTGCACGAGCTCAAGCAGCGCATGGACGACATCAAGAACACGCCGGAAGCGCTCGTCGCCTTTCAGATTCTCAATACCCTGGGCCTGATGCCCATTCAAGTAGCCGATCAGATGGTCAACATCTTCGGCATGAAGTCCTCGGCCGTGATGACCAACGTGCCTGGCCCGCGCCAGGCAGTCTACTTCGCCGGTCAGAAGATCGTCACAAACATGTTTTGGGTGCCGCAGTCGGGTCGCATGGGTCTGGGCGTCAGCATCTTCAGCTACAACGACACGGTGGTGCTCGGCATTGCGACCGACACCGGCTTGGTACCCGATCCAGAAAAGATCAACGAGTATTTCGAACAGGAGTTTGTGGATCTGTTAGCCTTCGCCCAGCAGACACAAACCCTGGCGCACCCTGCGCTGGCGGCTCCGACCGAACCGGCTGCGGCCACGCCCGCCCCGGACCAGGCCGCGGACAGCCCCACCGTCACACCCGCCCCGGTCAAACAGCCGCGCCGGCGCAGACAACCGGTCGAGACCATCGCTGTAGATGAGCCGGCTGCGACCGCAGGCGTGGAAGATCTCATGCAGGCTTTGGCGGTGCCAGAGGCTCCGGCCGTGCCGTTGCTCGTGCATGAGACTCTGATTGAGACGGCAGTCGCAGTCGTCGCGGAACCACCGGTGTTGTTCACGCCCACCGTGCCGATCAACGGCACGCACGCGGCGCAGATCGAGATGCCCGTGACCCTGGCAACACCGCAACCCTGTGTGGCCGTGACCAAATCGGGCCGTTCGTGCAAAAATGTCGCCCTGGCCGGTTCGGCTTACTGCCGCGTTCATCAGGTCTGACCGGGCACTCACTACCCGCACCTGCCCCGGCAGGACCATAGCTTGAGGCCGGCTGGCCATCGGTTTTTATTGACACCATTGACATCGGAAGCCACCGCCGGCTTCCGATGTTTTGTTTTTCTGCACAGAAAGGCGCTTGCTCATGAATACGCTTCCCATTGTCAAGATGACTCTCTACAAACATGGCGTCGGTTTTTATCAGCGCCGGGGCACAGTGGACACCGACACTTCATCCACTGCCTCCACTGCCTCCACTGCCTCCACTGCATCCATGGCTTCTTTGCAGTTCCGCAGGGACGAGATGAACGACATCCTCAAGAGCCTGACCGCGTTCACCGTGGGCGGCGGCCAGGTGCTCGGCATGGATTATGCCACGCCGGAGGATAAGGCCGCGCTCCTGGCCCGCTCGTCCATTCAACTCTCGGACGGCGCCAGCCTGCGCGATCTGCTGCGCGATGTGCGCGGCCGCGCGGTCGAAGTGATCACAGCCGGTGAAACCCTGGCCGGTATCGCGGTGGGCGTGGACCTACCCGGCAAGCGTGAGCCGCTGACCGCTACGCTCCTCTCGATTTTTGTTCCCGGTCAGGCCGCGGTGCGCACCCTTCCCGTCAGCGATATCCGCCAACTGAACCTGGTGGACGCACGCGCCGCCGGCGACCTGGCCTATTTTCTCGACACCAGCCTGATGGAGGACGAGAAGCGCTCGGTCACGGTGCGCCTGGCGCCTGGTCCCTCTGACCTGGTCGTCAGTTACATTGCGCCTAGCCCCATCTGGCGGGTCAGCTATCGCCTGGTAGCCGATGAGCAGGACGGCAAGCCGCTGAGTGTTTTGCAGGGGTGGGGGCTGTTCGACAACACCTTCGATGAAGATCTGGAAAATGTGCATCTGACCTTTGTGGCCGGGATGCCGGTCAGCTTTATTTACGATCTCTACACGCCCTTTACCCCGGAGCGGCCGGTGGTCAGGGAAGAGGCGCGCGCGGTGGCGCGGCCGGTGGAATTTGCTGAGGCGTTGTCATCTCCCCCGCCCGCGATGCGCGGTGTGCGTGCCCTGGGCCGCACGATGATGGCCGATGAGCGGCAAGCGCCGGCGCCTGCCGCCAAGATGAGCGCAGCCGATCTTTCTCAATCTACCGTGGTGGCGGCAACAGGCCAGGCGCAAGGCGAATTCTTCAGCTACGTGGTGGCCAACCCGGTGACGGTCAAGCGCGGGCGCTCGGCGATGGTGCCGATTCTGCAGGCGCAGCCGGCCCTACGCAAGGAGCGCATCTACAATGGTCGCAAGCACCCGCTGAACCCCGTCATTACCGCGCGTTTCAAGAATGAGACCGGCTTGACCCTGGAGCGCGGGCCGTTGACGGTGGTGGAGGCCGGCGAGTACGCGGGCGAGGCCATGCTTCCCTTCACCGCGCCCGGCGGCGAAATCTTCCTGGCTTACGCGGTTGACTTGGGCGTCAAGGTGACGGAGGAGACGACCAACGAGCAGTTGCTGGTTTCGGTCAACATCGCCAATGGGCTGCTTTCCTTGCAGGAATATCAGATCCAGCGCGTCACCTACCGCGTCGAGAACCGCAACGACCAGGCGGTCAACGTGACCCTGGAGCACCCGCGCCTGGCCAACTACACCCCGTTCGACACGCCTGACCCGGTCGAAACCACGGCCGATGCCTATCGTTACTTGGTGCAGGTCAAGGCGCACAGCGTGGCCGTGTTTACGGCCGCCCAGCGCCGCTTGGTGGCGCGGCGGGAAGAGGTTCGCAATCAACGCTTCGATACCCTGCAACGCTGGCTGCGCGACCATCTGCTCGATCAAGCCGCCTTCGATCGCATCAAGGCGATCCTGGCGCTGCACGATCGCCTGGCTGAGCACGAAACGAGCGTGCGCAAGAACGAGACGAACCGTCAGGCCATCTTCAATCAGCAGAAGGTGGTGCAGGGTAACCTGGGGGCGCTCAAAGAGCAGGGCGAGGAAGGCCAACTGCGCGGTCGCTACGTGCGTACGCTGAACCAACTGGAGGATCAGTTGGCGCAGCTCAAGACCAGCGACGACGAACTGGCCGCGGCCATCGCGCGCACCAAGGCGGAGATTGACAAAGCGCTGGCGGGATGATTGCCTGCGTTGTGGGTTGCATGGGACGATCTTGATGTGCTATACTCTGAGCGCGGAAGGAGGTGGCTGTGACAGGAGCAACGAAAGAGCTACAGGCCGATTACGATACCCCCTGGAAAGACGTGCTGGAGACCTACTTCGAGCAGTTCACGAACTTCTTCTTTCCTGCGGTCTGGGCAGGCATTGACTGGGATAAGGGGTACGAATTCCTGGACAAGGAACTGCAGAAGGTGGTGCGTGACGCGGTGTTGGGGCGGCGTATCGGCGATAAGCTGGTACGAGTTTGGCAGGCGGACGGGCAGGAAGCGTGGGTATTGATCCACATCGAAGTGCAGGGACAATACGAACCTGCGTTTGCGGAGCGGATTTACGTGTACAACTATCGCCTGTTCGACCGTTACCAACGGCGAGTGGCGAGCCTGGTGGTACTGGCGGACCGCAGCGCAACCTGGCGCCCCAATGAATATGGATACGACCTATGGGGCAGCAGAGTATCGTTTCATTTTCCGGCAGTGAAGTTGCTGGATTACGCCGCCCACTGGGGCGACCTGACCGCAAGCAAGAACCCTTTTGCCACCGTGGTGATGGCGCACTTGAAGGCGCAAGAGACAAGAGACGATGTTCAACAACGCAAGATGTGGAAGCTGGCACTGATTCATCAACTCCATGAGCGAGGGGTCGAACGGCAGGAAATCCTGAACCTGTTTCGCTTTATTGACTGGGTTCTTGCATTACCAGATGCTGTCGAGGCCGATGTGTGGCAGGAGATTGCAGCCTATGAGGAGGAACGACACATGACTTATATCACAAGCGTTGAGCGCATCGGAATGCGTAGGGGATTGGAGCAAGGATTGCACGAGGGATTTGAGCAGGGCATGCAGCAGGGCATGCAGCAGGGCATGCAGCAGGGCATGCAGCAGGGCATCCAGCAGGGCATGCAGCAGGGGGAGGCGACAGGGTTACGCCAAGGGCTGCTGGCCGGTATTGAACTGGGACTGGAACTGAAGTATGGTAGCGAGGGCATCGCTTTGCTGCCGGACATCTACCGAATCGAGGATGTTGGCATCTTGCGCGCGCTGCACGAGGGACTCAAGGTCGCGCCAACGCTCAGCGAATGGCAGCGTGTTTATCGCGCCAGCACATTGGCGCTGCCAGCCCGGGGTAAAAAGCAGACATAGTGCCCTTTCGGCAGGGAATTCACCGGCTGCGCGGACTAGCGGTTGTGGAGGTGGACATCGAGAGTGGCGGTGCAGGAGATCAGTTCGAACGATTGCAGCAGCGGGCAGCGCGTCCGTCAGGAACCCGACCGTGAGCACAACCTGGCGACCCACCTGCGCCATTGGGCACAACAGCAACCACAGAAGCCAGCGGTCATCTTCGTGGCGCGGCGTCAGGTTGATGGTCGCCCTGTCTACGCCACGCGCACCTACGCCGACCTGGAAGCGCTGACCGACGCTTATGCCCACGGGTTGGCCGCGGCTGGCGTGCAACAGGGCGTTCGCACCCTGCTGTTTGTGCGCCCGGGCCTCGATTTGCTCCTGATTGCCCTGGCCTTGCTCAAGATCGGGGCCTTGCCGATTTTCATTGATCCCACGGTTGGTTTTCGCCGCCTGCTCACTTGCGTGGCCGAGGCGCAGCCACAGGCCGTCATCGGCATCCCCCTGGTGCATGCAACGCGCCTGGCCGCGCCGCGGGCGTTCCGCTCTGTCCGCACCTGGATCACCGTCGCGCGCCGCTGGCCTGGGCGCTTTGGTCTGCCGCAGATGAATCGGCCACAACCGCAGCCATTTCCTCTGGCCTCTGTCGCCCCGCACGACCCCGTGGCGGTGACATACACCACCGGCAGCACCGGCCTGCCCAAGGGCGCCATTTACACAACCAGCATGTTCGCCGCTCTGCTGGCACAATTGGGCGATCTGTTCGGCGCGCGGGCCGACGACATTGACCTCGCCGCTTTTCCGCTCTTTGCCCTGTTCGATATCCTGCTCGGCCTCACCGCCGCCCTGCCCGACCTGGATGTCACGCGGCCGGCGCAGGTCAACCCGGCGCGCCTCGTGCAGATGATTCACGACCAGCGGGTCACGCTGGCCTTCGGCTCCCCCGCGCTCTGGGAACCGGTGACGCGCTACTGCCAGGCGCAGCAGATCACCCTGCCCACGCTGCGTCGCGTCCTGATGGCCGGCGCCCCGGTCCGTGCCTCGCTGCTGGCACGTTTCCGCGGCCTGCTGGCGCCGGGCGGCGACACCTGCACTCCCTACGGCGCCACCGAAGCTCTGACGATGACCGCGCCGTTGGGCGCGGAAATTCTGGCGGCCCGCGCCGCTCGCCCTGAGCCGATCCACGGTACCTGTGTGGGGCGACCGGCGCCGGGCATCGAATTGGCGATCATCCGCATCACCGACGCGCCGCTGGCGGCCTGGGATCAGGCGCTGCGGCTGCCGCCCGGACAGGCGGGGGAAATCGTTGTACGCGGTCCCGCCGTCTCTGTGGCCTATTTTCAGCGCCCGCAGGCCGACCGCCTGGCGAAAATTCCAGCTGCTGAGGGCACGTGGCACCGCACCGGCGATGTCGGTTATCTTGATGAGCAGGGGCGGGTGTGGTTTTGTGGCCGCAAGGCCGATCGGCTGGAGTGGCCCGCTGGCTCGCCGCTGTTCAGCGACCCCGTCGAAAACGTGTTCAATCAGCATCCACGGGTTTATCGTTCGGCGCTGGTGCCCGGTCCGTCGGACAGAGACGCTCCCGCAGGCGGACCGCAGCCCGTCATTTTGATCGAGCCGCTGCCAGGGCATTTCCCACGCACGGTCCAGGCCCGTGCTCAGTTTGTCGCGGAACTCCGTACACTTGGGGTCCGGTTTGTTCTGACATCTCGATTGACCAGCTTCGCTTTCCACCCTGGCTTTCCAGTTGACCGCCGCCACAATGCCAAGATTTTCCGCGACCGCCTGGCGCAGTGGGTGGCGCGGCGCCCGTTTGCCATCACTCGTTCATGAGGTGGCCGTAGGAACCAAACCCAAGCGTGGCACGTTTTGTTTGACGATGAGACCACCCCACGTCTGGTTTGGGATTCAGGGATTTTTTGCTGATGACACAACGTTTGCGACTTGCCTTCAAATTGATGATCTTCTTTTTGCTCACGGCGCTGCTGACGGCCGGGGTGATCTACGCCATCTTTCTGGCCGATCTACCTGGGCCAGGAGCGGTGGCGCAGCGCGTGCAGCGGCCATCCACGCTGATCCTGGACCGCCACGGCCGCCTGCTGTACGAGGTGATTGACCCCAACGGCAGCAAGCAGGCGTCGGTGCCCCTGGCTGACATGCCGCTGGCCTGTCGCCAGGCCGCCGTGGCCACTGAGGACAAGCACTTCTACCAGCATCCAGGCGTTGATCTCAGCGCCATCGCCCGTGCGCTGTGGCAAAATACCCAGGCCGGTGAAACGGTCAGCGGCGCCTCGACCATCACGCAGCAGGTGGCCCGCAATTTGCTGATGAGCGCAGAGGAGCGCTACGAGCTTTCCCTGCGTCGCAAGCTGCGTGAAGCCTGGCTGGCCTGGCGTCTGGAGCAAGCCTACAGCAAGGATCAACTGTTGGCGCTCTACCTCAATCAAGTTTACTTTGGCAACTTTGCCGTCGGATTGGAGGCGGCCAGTCAGGCCTACTTGGGCGCGTCGGCCCGTGAGTTGGACACTGCCCAGTGCGCCCTGCTCATCGGCCTGCTGCAGTCACCCGCGCGCTACAATCCGTTGCTGGATGCTGGCGCCGCGCGCAAGCGCCAGGCCACGGTGCTCAGCCTGATGGTGGAACAGGGCTATCTGTCAGCCGCACAGGCTGACTTAGTCCGGCAAGAGCCGCTGCAATTCAACACCAACACGTTTCCCATCCGCGCACCCCATTTTGTGATGTACGTCAGCAGCCTGCTCGAACAGCAACTCGGCGTGGACGCGCTGCGCCAGGGCGGCCTGCGCGTCACCACCACTCTCGATCTTGACTGGCAGCAGGAGGGGCAGGCCATCGTGCAGCGCCGCCTGCGCCAACTCAAGGAGGATCGCCGGGCGCCGCTCAGCCGCCGCGTGGACAACGCCGCATTGGTGGCGCTCGATCCGCAGACTGGCGAGATTTTGGCCCTGGTCGGCAGCCCCGACTACTTCGATGATCGTATCCAGGGCAATGTCAACGCGGCCTTGAGCCTGCGCCAGCCCGGTTCCGCGATCAAGCCGTTGACTTACGCGGCCGCGTTCGACCCGGCTCGTGCGCAGGCGGCCGGCCGCGCGCCGCTCAATCCAGCCACGCTGGTGGCTGACGTGCGCACCGTTTTTCCCACGCGTGAGGGCGAGCCGTATGTTCCATTGAACTACGATCTCGATTTCCACGGCCCGGTGCTGCTGCGCGATGCCCTCGGCAATTCGTTCAACATCCCCGCGGTCAAGGTTCTGCAATTCATCGGCGTGCCGGCGTTGGTGGATCAGGCGCAGCGCCTGGGCATCTCCTCGTTCGTGCAGACGGATGCCCTGGGCCTGGCCCTGACCCTGGGCGGAGGCGAAGTGCGCCTGCTCGAGTTGACCGCCGCGTACGGCGCTTTTGCCAGCGGCGGCCGCCGGGTGTCGCCGGTTGCCATTCTGAAGATCGAGAACCGCGACGGTCAGGCCCTGCCGGGCATGGGGCCAACCGGGCCAGGCGCGCAAGTGCTCAGTCCACAGGTGGCCTACCTGATCACCGACATTCTGAGCGATAACGAGGCGCGCGTACGCACCTTTGGCCGCAACAGCCTGCTGCGCCTTTCGGGCAACCGGCCGGCCGCAGTCAAAACGGGGACCACCACTGATTGGAAGGATAACTGGACGGTGGGATATACTCCAGATTTGGTGGTTGGTGTGTGGGTGGGCAACGCGGACAACGCCTCGATGATCGGCGTCAGCGGGGTCACCGGCGCGGCGCCCATCTGGCACGATTTTATGGAGACGGTGCTGCACAACACCCCGGCTCAAGATTTCGAGCGCCCCCCAGGCCTGGTGGAGATGGAGATTTGCAGCGATTCGGGCCTGCTGCCCACCGACCTGTGCCCCTATCGGCGCCAGGAGATTTTCATCGCCTGTCCCGGCCAGGCGTGCGCGCCCACGCAGGCCGACACCATGCACCAACGCATCAGCCTGGACGGCCGCACTATGCAGCGGGCCACGCCCGAGACACCTCCCGCGTATCGCCTGGACAAGGTCTTCTGGGCGTTGCCACCGGAGTTGCAGGAATGGGCGCGAGCGCACGACATCGCCCAGCCGCCGCCGCTGGCAGAGATCGTCCTACCAGCGCAGACTGCGGCCTTACCTGCGGGAGGTCGCATGGCCCCTGGTCGCGACGCCACCCTGGCAAGCGGCGTGAGCTTGACCCTGACCAGCCCGGACCCCGCACGCGTCTATCGCCTGAGCCGCGCCGCGCCCGCGGACACACAGCAGATCGAGATTGCCGCGCAGAGCGCCCTGCCGCTGCGTGAGCTGACCTTGACCGTGAACGGTCGCCCCCTGTGGCAGCAGCAAGCCACCTACGCCAGCGCCTGGTGGCAATTGCAGGCGGGCGAGTACACGTTCCAAGCCATTGGGATCACAACCGCTGGCGAAACGATTCAGAGTGCGCCGATCACGATCACGGTGATTGGCTGATCTATCGAGAAACCCGGTTTCTGAACGGGTTCTGAGCCGAGGAGAAGGAAGTCATGAGATTCAAGCAAACGCCAAAATCGCAACTCGTCAATCTTGTTTTTCTGGTCTTATTGGTCGTGGGGCCGCTGCTCAGCGCCTGTGCGCAGCCGACGGCGACCCTACCGGCGCCGCGCGACGCGACGCCGCAACCGATCAGCAGCCCCATTCCATTGAAGCTCACGCCGCCGGTCGTCACACCGGAAGCAACGGCTGTGCCCCTGCCGCCCACTGTGGTGGCGGTGCAGCCGGAACGCGGCGAAGAACAGCCACTCGATGCCTCGGTGCGCATCACATTCGACCAGGCTATGGATCCGACGGCCACGCAGACCTCCTTCCAAATCATGCCGGAAGCGCCTGGTTCCACCGAGGTGATGGGTAACACCCTGGTCTGGACGCCGGGCAAATCGTTGGCGCGTGCCACGCGCTACGACATCACCGTGGCGGGCGCCAAGAGCAGCGCCGGCCTGGCCATGAATCAGCCGGTGCAGTTTCGCTTTGTCACCGTGGGCTACCTGGAAGTGACGAGTACCAATCCGGCCAACGGTGCGCAGGACATTGCCACCGACACCGGCATCACGCTGGTCTTCAACCGGCCCGTTGTGTCGCTGACCAGCGTGGATCAGCAGAAGGACCTGCCGCAGCCGTTGACGTTTACACCGGCGATCAAGGGCAGCGGACGCTGGATCAACACCAGCGTCTACAGCTTCAAGTCAGACCTGCCTCTGCTGGCGGCTACGACCTACTCGGTCAGCGTGACCAGCGCGTTGACCGACACCACGGGCGGCGTCCTGGCCGAGCCATTTGCCTGGAGCTTCACCACGACCAACCCGATGGTGCAGCAGGTGACGCCGGAGGCAAACGCCAGCGCCATTCTACCGTCGCAGACCTTCTCCATCACCTTCAGCCAGCCGATGGATCAGGCCAGCACGCAGACGGCCTTCAGCCTGGTGAGCAAGCAGGGCGCGGCGACCGGCAAGTTCACCTGGACCGAAAACAGCCGCGAGTTGAACTTCAAGCCAGACTCCGCGTTGACCTTTGGCGCTGTCTACACCCTGACGGTCACGACCGATGCGCAGGCCTTTGGCGGCATTGGCGCTCTGCGGTCGCCGGTCATCGCGTCGTACCGGGTCATCGCCTTGCCTGCGATCCTGAAGACCGAACCGCAGAATGGCGAGACCAACCTGAACCCGGTGGGCGCGGTGCAAATTTACTTCACCGGCGCCATCAGCGAGGCAACGGTTGCCAACGCGGTGACGATTACGCCCATTCTCACCACCACGCAGGTCGTCACCTACTTCAATTCCTATGAGAATCGTCTGTTTGTCACCTGGCCCTGGGAAGCTCGAACCGCCTACACCGTGACCCTCAAGGGCACCGTGGGCGACAACTACGGCCACACGCTCGGCAGTAACCTGGTGTTGACCTTCACGACCGGCGATTTCAACCCGTTTGTGCAGTTAAACGTGGCCGGGCCGGTCGGCACCTACAACGCCTACACCCGCACCGTCGCCAGCATCCTGCACCGCAACATTAGCAACGTTGACTTCGCCTTGTACAAGCTGAGCGAGACCCAATTCCTGCGCCTGACCGGTGAAAACAGTTGGGAGACGCAACGCACGGCGCGCCAGGACAAAAAGGATCTGCTGCGCCAGTGGCGCGTGCAGCCACCATCCGAGCGCAATCGTTCGCAGGTGTGGTTCGAGCCGCTGGTGTTGGACGGCAACCAGCCCCTGGCGCCAGGCCTCTACTACCTGGTCGTGACCTCGCCGGAGGCGCCGGTCAAGCCACCGGCAGACGGGCAAAGCCCGGAAGCGCCCGGCCAGATCATCGCGGTTTCGCGCTACAACGTTTTCATCAAGTCATCGCCGCGTGACAGCCTGGTCTGGGTCACTGATCTGAAGACGGGACAACCCGTGGGCGAGGCGCCGGTGCGTCTGCTTGATGAGAAGGGTTTGAGCAAATCCGGGGTCACTAATGCCGATGGTGTCTATACGGCTACCCTGGAGACACGCGATGTTTACCGCCCGCTGCTGGCGCTTGTGGGCCAACCGGGTCAGGACAACTTCGGCGTAGCCAATACGCGCTGGACCGACGGCATTGATCTGTGGAACTTTGGCCTGAATGGCCTCTATGGCGAAACCTACGTCGCGCCGTACACCGCCTATCTCTACACCGACCGCCCCATCTATCGTCCGGGGCAGACGGTTTACTTCAAGGGCATCATTCGCCTGGACAACGACGCCCGCTATCGTCTGCCGGACCTCAAGCAGGTTCCGATCGTCATCACCGATCAGAATGGCAACGAGGTCTTTCGCCGCACCCTGGCGCTGAATCCACTGGGCACCTTCGATGGCGAACTGAAGCTGGCCGATGAGGCTGGCCTGGGCTATTACAGCGTGAATGCCCAGCTCAGCCCTGATTTTGGCAGCAGCACGGCGTTCCAGGTGGCGGAGTATCGCAAGCCAGAGTACGAGATGAGCGTCAGCGCCGGCCAGCCGGAGTATCGCCAGGGCGACACCATCACCGTGACAGCCCAGGCCAACTACTTCTTTGGCGGCACGGTCAAGGATGCCAGCGTGCGCTGGACGCTCTTCAGCACCGATGCCTACTTTGATTACAAGGGCGAAGGCAACTACAGTTTCAGCGACATCACCACGTGGGAGCGATTGCAAACCAGCGGGCCTTACGGTGAGCGCATCGCGGAGGGGACCGGCAAGACAGACGCGCAGGGGCGCTTCGTGATCAGCGTGCCGGCGCAAAACCCCAAGGCGAAACAGAGTCAACGCTTCACCTTCGAGATCGCCCTGATGGATTTGAATAACCAGGAGGTCTCCGGTTCCACCAGCGTGGTCGTGCATCTGGCCGACTTCTATATCGGTGTGATGCCTGCGGACTATGTAGGCCTGGCCGGCAAGGCGATGGATGTCAATCTGATCACGGTTGACCCCGACAGTCAGCCGGTGCCCAGCGTGCCATTGACGGTCACCGTGGCCAAGGCGGAGTGGTTCAGCGTACAGGAGCGCGATGACAGCGGACGCTTCTTCTGGACCAGCAAGGTCAAAGAGACACCGGCCTTCACGGCGACGGTCACGACCGGCCCCGACGGCAAGGCGATAGCCTCGTGGAAGCCGGCCCAAGGCGGGCAGTACCTGGTGCGCGCGGCGGCTGTGGATGCCCGTGGCCGGCCGGTGCGCAGCGCGGCGTTCCTGTGGGTCAGCGGCAGTCCCAACGAGTATGTGAGCTGGCGGCGTGAGAATAACGACCGCCTGGAGTTGATCCTGGACAAGCAGAGCTATCAGCCGGGCGATGTCGCACGCGTGCTTGTGCCGTCGCCGTTCGAGGGTGAAGCCCTGGCGCTGCTCACGGTGGAGCGCGGCCGCACCTACACCCATCAACTGCTCACGCTCACCTCCAACAGCACAACGGTCGAAGTGCCGATTGAACCGATCTTCGCGCCCAACGTGTTCATCTCGGTGATGCTGGTCAAGGGGCAGGACGCGTCCGACGCGTCCAATGAACTGGCGCAGTTCCGCCTGGGCTATTCCCCGCTCGTGCCGGTCTCCACGGGCCAGCAGCAGATCAAACTGAGCATCATCCCCAGCGCGACCAACCTCGGTCCGCGCGACACGGTCAGTTTCACCGTGCAGGCGCTCGACTACCTGAGCAAGCCGGTGCAGGCCGAGGTGTCCCTGGCCCTGGTGGACAAGGCGGTGCTGGCTCTGGCCGATCCGATGGCGCCGCCCCTGCTCGAAGCCTTCTATCGCCAGCGCGGGCTGGGTGTGCTGACCGCGGCCACCCTGGTGCTGAACATTGATCGCATCAACCAACAGCAAGCCCGCGGCACCAAGGGCGGCGGTGGCGGCGGCGGCGATGGTGGATTGATGCTTGTGCGCTCGGAATTCCCGGATATCGCGCTCTGGCGCGCGGATGTGATGACCGGCGCGGATGGCACGGCCACCGTCAGTGTGCGCCTGCCAGATAATCTGACGACCTGGCGCATGGTGGCTAAGGCGGTTTCGGCTGACACGGCCGTGGGCGAGGGCCTGGCCGATGTGCGGGTTTCGCGGCCGCTGCTGGTGCGGCCGGTGCTGCCGCGCTTCTTCGTGGCCGGCGACCAGGCCGAGATTGCGGTGATTGTCACCAACAACACCGATGAAGCACAGAAGACCGATGTCAGCCTGTCGGCGCAGGGGCTGGAACTGGGCGCCGCGCCGCAGCAAACGGTGGACGTACCCGCACAGGGCGTGATCAAGTTGCGCTGGCCTGTGACCGTGCAGCCGGGCGATGAGGTTACGATCAAATTCACGGCCCTGGCCGCCACGCTGAACGACGCAGTGCAGATCAAGCTGCCGGTCTACCGCTACACCACGTCGGAGGTGGTCGGGACCTCGGGTCAAGTTGACCAGGGCGTCGGCCGCCTGGAATCCATCATGCTGCCGCCCAACGCGATCAAGGACCAGGGCGAGCTGTTGCTCAAGCTGGAGCCATCGCTGGCGGCTGGCATGCAGAGCGGCCTGAACTTCCTGGAGCACTATCAGTATGAGTGTACCGAGCAGACCCTGAGCCGCTTCCTGCCGAATGTCATGACCTACCGCGCGCTCAAGCAGTTGGGTATTGACCGGCCCGAACTGGCTAAGGCGCTGCCATCGCAGGTGGCGGTTGGCCTGCAACGCCTCTACAACCGTCAGAACGTGGATGGCGGCTGGGGCTGGTGGACGGCCGAGGAGAGCAACCCGTTTGTGAGCGGTTATGTGGTCTTTGGCCTGGTGCAGGCGCGTCAGGCCGGCATCGCCGTGGATAGCACTGTGCTGGAGCGCGGCCTGCGCTTTGTGGAGCGTCAGCTCAAGGCGCCCAAGGACCTGGCCGGCTATGAGACCAATCAGCAGGCCTTCCTGCTCTACGTCTTGGCCGAGGGCGGTCGCGGCTCGGTGGGGCGCACGGTCGCGCTGTTCGAGGCGCGTGAGCGCCTGGCAAACTACGGCAAGGCCTACCTGGCCCTGGCCTTGAGTGCGTTGGATACGGCGCAAAGCGCGGGCACGCCGCCCACGCCGGCCCCGCTTTTCACCACCACCGTCACTGTGACGGTGCCGACGGTGCAGCCGACCCCCGCTGGGCAAAATCCCGATGCGCCCGCGAATACGCCCGCGCCCACGGCGCTGCCGGAGCCGACGGCTGCCGTCACCAGCAGTCTGCGTGCGCTGGCCGCCACCCTGCTGGACGATCTGCGCGGGGCCGCCATCGAGAGCGCCACCGGCGCCCATTGGCAGGAAAC
The DNA here is from genome assembly GCA_016719785.1 of Candidatus Amarolinea dominans. Classification (NCBI taxonomy): domain Bacteria; kingdom Bacillati; phylum Chloroflexota; class Caldilineae; order Caldilineales; family Candidatus Amarolineaceae; genus Candidatus Amarolinea; species Candidatus Amarolinea dominans. The sequence continues at coordinate 99,633 of JADJYJ010000034.1, read as the reverse complement.
GAACGTGGACTACTGGACGATGAACACCGACATCCGCAGTACGGCGATCATCCTGTCAACGTTTGCCCGGCTGCGGCCCGAAGATGCCATTGGCCCCAACGCGGTGCGCTGGCTGATGACGGTGCGCAAGGCTGGCGCCTGGGAAACGACCCAGGAGACCGTCTGGTCCATTCTGGCCCTGACCGATTGGATGGTGGCAAGCGGTGAGTTGAAGGGTAACTACTCGTACCGGGTGGCCTTCAACGGAGAGTCGCTGGCCGAGGGCGCGGTCAGCCCGCAAACGGTAGATCAAGCGGTAACACTGCGCCGGGATGTCACTGAGATGTTCAATGACCGGGCCAACGCGCTGACCTTCGAGCGCTACACCAGTGGGGAGCAGACGGGCGAAGGGCGCTTGTATTACTCGGCGCATCTGCGCTACTTCCTGCCGGTGGAGCAGATTCAGGCGCGCGACCGTGGCATCTCCATCCATCGCGAGTATCGCCTGGAAAACTGCGGGCAGAAGGACGCTGAAACCTGCCCGCTCATCTCCGCCGCCAACGTCGGGGATGTGATCGCCGTCAAGCTGACGCTGGTGGTGCCGAACGATCTGCACTACGTGGTCATCGAGAACCCGCTGCCGGCCGGTGCGGAGGCGGTTGACACCAGCCTGAAGACGACGCGGCCGAGTGCGCAGGGGCCGGAGTTGCAGCCAGAGGAAAGCAGCGACGGCTGGTACTTCTGGTTGCCCAGCCACAGTGAGCTGCGCGATGAGAAAGTGGCGCTCTTTGCCACCTATCTGCCGCGCGGCACCTACACCTATCGTTACCAGATGCGAGCCAGCCTGCCGGGTCGTTTCCTGACGCTGCCGGCCACCGGCTATGAAATGTACTTCCCAGATGTGTGGGGACGCAGCGATGGGAGCGTGTTCGAGGTGAAGCAGCAGTAGGCGGGGCGTGAATGGCTCCCAATCTCACGGCTGGTGGGGTTGGGAGCCTTTTTTTTGCGCATCACGCTTTGGCGCTGGCGGCCTGATAGACGGTACGCAGCGGCACGCCGTGCTGCGCGGCCAGGGCCTGACAATCCTCATACTCAGGCGCGGCCTTGCGTTGACCATTGGGAAGATAAGCGATCTTGACTCGCACCGGTCCCCACGGCGTTTCTACCTGCTCGATTGTGCGCGGCAGACACAATCGCTCGATCTCCTGGCGGCGCAGACCCAGGCTGGTCGTTTCCTGGAGGATCAGCTCGGTGATCCGGTCAGCCTGACCTGCTGCGCACAGCGCGGTCAGCAGCGTGGCCGGGCGTCCCTTCTTCATGTAGATCGGCGTCAGCCAGACATCGAGCGCGCCGGCGGCAAACAGACGCTGGCTGACGTAGCCGAAGATTTCCGGGTTCATGTCGTCAATGTTTGTTTCCAGCAGCAGCAGGCGGTCTGCCTGATAGGCCGCCTCTGTGCTGACCGCGGCGGCTGGCGCTTCATCTGTCTCGCCCAACACCAGGCGCAAGAGGTTGGGATAGGGCATGTCACGCTGTCCGGCGCCAAAACCGGTGGCATGCACAGTCATCGGCGGGTAGGGGCCAAACTCGTCTGCCAACTCGGCCAGCAGCGCGGCGCCCGTGGGTGTGACCAGTTCGCCGGTCACATCGCGATCTCGCACCGGGATGCCGCGGCCGGCCAGGAGTTGCACCACGGCCGGCGCCGGCACCGGCAGCAAACCATGGGCCGCCCGCACAAAACCGTGCCCCAACGGCAGCGGTGAGGCCACGATGCGCTCCACGCCCAGCAGATGCAAGCCCGCCACGGCCCCCACGATATCTACGATGCTGTCCAGTGCGCCCACCTCGTGAAAGTGAACATGCGCGATGTCACTGCCATGCACGGCCGCCTCGGCCGCAGCCAGGCGCCTGAAGACCGCCGTCGCACGTTCGCGCACCACCTCATCCAGATCGCTGGCCGCCAGCAGGGCCAGAATGTCATCCAGATGGCGATGCGGCAGGTCGGCGGTCTCATCTACCAGCACCTTGACCTGTGTCCCGGCAATGCCCTGCTTGGTGACGCGAGCCACGTCCAGACGCCAACCGGGTACCTTGAGGCCGTTGAGCGCCCTCTGCAGATCAGCCACCAGCAGACCGGCGTCGAGCAACGCGCCAAGCGTCATGTCGCCGCTGATGCCGGCAAAACAGTCGAAATAGGCAACTCGCATCATCAATTCCCTGTGATTTTGGAGTGGGGGCGGTTGCGCAGCGCCGCGCGATGGGATCAGATCGCGGCCAGCCACTGGGCCAGCACGGTGCGCGTGCTCTCGAAGGCGAGATCGGCGGGAATGGCGGCCGGCGCAAACCAGGCGGCATCGCTCACATCATCGCCCGGTCTCACCGCGCCATCGCTCACGGGTCGCGCCGCGTAGGTGATGACAATGCCGCCCCCCTGGGGCATCGGGAAAATTTCCAGCAACTCGGTGATCTCGATGCGCACCCCCGTCTCCTCCTCGACCTCGCGACCGGCGGCCGCCTGCGGCATCTCATCGCAGTCCATGAAGCCGGCCGGTAGGGACCAGAAGCCGATTTGCGGCACCACCGCACGCTTGACGAGCAAAACCCGGTCCTGGTCGGTGACCAGTACCGCGACGGCCACCCTGGGATTCTGAAAATGGATGAAGCCACAGGCCGGGCAGTGCGGACGCTCGCGGCCGAAGAGCGGGACCCATGACAGCGGTTGGGAACAGCGTGGACAGAAGCGATAGGAGACATGCATCGCGGCGCTAGTCCTGCATACGGTGCGCGGCCGGGCGGTGGGACGGCATGGTTTCAACCGCCTGGCGCAAGGCACGGAGGTTGGCCGCAGGCGCGGTGACGGGCGCCACGCAGCCGGTGCCCAGGATGAAACGCTGTCCGCCGGTCTGCACGCAGGCATCGAGCGCCTCAGCCCTGATCTGCGCCGGCGCGCCGCGCAACAGGGTGTCCCATTGGCGGATACCGCCGATGACGGCGCCAGGAAAGCGGGTCAGCGCGGTGGTCAGGTCCGGCCAGGTTTCGCGATCGTGCCAGTTGATGGCCTGCACCGGATAGTCCGCCACGTCATCGAAATAGACATCGGCGCCATGCAGGTGCAGCACGTTGAACCAACCCGCGGGGAGGGCTTGTAGAATTTGCAGATCGAAGGGGCGTCCGAAGACCGCATACTCGGCCCTGGACATCTGATGCGCGGAGGCGTGTTGCACGGCGTAGAAGATGCCGCCGACGCCAATCGTGGTCAGCGATTCGATGTGGCGCAGGCTGTTGGCGGTCAGCGTGGCCAGCGCAACCTGCACCGCCTGTGGATGCAGACGCAGAAGGGGCAACAGGCGTCTGCCTGCCAGCTTTTTCAGTTGCGACAGCGGGCTGAAAATCGTTTGCAGCACGGTGGCATCAGGGTCAACCGCGCTGCAGATCTGCTGCAATGCCTGGCGCGCCAGCGCGTAACTTCCGGTCATCACGTCGAGCAGCGCCAGCGCGGTCAACTCCTCGGCCTGCGCCACGGGAAAGCTGACATAATCACGGGTACCTTCCTCATTGCCACACCAGGCCGTCTGCACGCCGTAGTCGTCCACCATGAACGTGCTGGCTGGGGTCACTTTGAGAAAGTCCCAGTCGTGCAACCGCTGAAAATGGATGTGCGCGGCGGCCAGGTCGTCTGCATCCTGGTCATCACCGGGAAAATGACGCCACAGCGCCACGGGCGGCCGATCTACGGGCTGGCCGTTGTACGCCGCGGCCAGGCGCTCGCGTTTGTTCATGGTCTGTCAGTTCACCCTGCCGCGCTATAAGGCCGCGGCGCAGAATCGGATTCGAGGGTCATCGCCAGCCATTCGGCGCATGTGGCGGCCGTTTCGACGCCGGTTTGCAGGCGCAGCAGTTGTTCATCGCTCAGTGCAGCCAGGGTTGCCGGCAGGTCGGCGGGAACTTCCGCGCCAAAACGCAGTCGAGCCAGGGTGGGCAACAGCGCGCGCAGCGCCCGACTTTCACCTTCGGCGATGCCCTGCGCCTTGCCTTCGGCGATGCCCTGCGTCTTGCCTTCGGCGATGCCCTGCGCCTTGCCTTCGGCCACCCATTTGACAGCCACTTCGCCCGCCAGGGTCTTGGCTGAAACCCGTTCCTCGAACAGATCGCCCAGGCGCCGCCGCCAGCCGGGAATCAGAGGTTCACAAGTAAGCATGTCATCCGTGCGCAGATGGGCGGGCCGATCGGGCTGTTCTGCGCGATAGACCCAAACCTCCCGCTTCTTGTCGTCAACGTCCCACACGATGCGGGTCCCGTTGGCGAAATAAAAGGAGCGCTTGAATATCTCCTGAGTGCGCCGATTCGACGGCGACCGCACTTCGACCACCAATTCAGGGCTTCCGATCAGGGTCGGGCGCAGCAGTGGCCCCATGGGTACTGCGGTTGCCATTCGCTTCCAAGAGATGAGCGCCACATCCGGTTTCACCACGCTGCCATTCGATAGCACGCACTCTGTCTGGTCCCCAAGCACCTGACCAAAGCCAGCTTCGCGTGCGGCCAGGTCGAGGGCGCTCCCCAGGTTGCTTACGAAGCGTCGTTCGTAAAGATCGGTCATTTCTTGTCGCACCAGCCAGCCGTTCAACAGCTCAACCGGCTCCTCCTCCAGAATGAATGCCACCTCATCCAGCGTGTAAGGCCCTGGTGGCCGGGCAAAGGCTTCGCCGATGTCGCGCGGCCATCCCCTGCCGCTGTCCAATTGCGGCTTGCGTGTTCTGGCGCGCGGTCGTGTCATGGTCTGAGTCGCTAAGGTCATGGTTCTTTCCTCATGCAGGTAGGACGCACAATGGTGCATCCATGCGGCGCATCATACCCCAAATGACCCTCTGTGTCAACCCGACCTTGCGAGAGCGCCACAGGCTGGGAGCGCGGGTGTCCCGCCTGCAGCGCTGCCAGGCGCTCATGTTCCCAACGTGTGATGCTGACACAGGGCAGCGGGCAATAAAAAAGGGTCTCCAAGACCCGTGCTCCCGGAGACCCCAACATCCCTCACCGCCAAATCTGTGCCCCCCCGGGCGCCATTGCCCGACGATGGAGGTGAAAGATGTGCAGGATGCCTGCTCACGGGTGATTGTACCAGATGGCACAATGTCAGCCTATGACGCAAGTCATATCGGATGGCCTCGATCTGGTGTAAACTAAGCCAGAATCCTGTTTGACATTGATTGGAGGCGACAATGGCGTCGGCGACAATTTTGGTTGTAGATGATGACCCCGATTTTGTCGAGATTATGCGCACGATTTTGGCCAGCCGTGGCTACCGTGTCATTACGGCCGCTAATGGCGCGCAGGCGCTGCGACAGGTGGCTGAAGCCCAGCCGGACCTGATGATCCTGGACATCATGATGTCAACGGCCCTGGATGGCTACAACGTCAGTGAAACGCTGGCCGCCGATCCCCAGTCGCGTTTCTTACCCATCATCATGGTTTCTTCGATTGCCGAAACACCCCACGCCGGTCTGTTTCCCCTGGAAGATCGCCTGCACATGGATGCCTGGCTCAGCAAACCGGTCAACCCAGGTGAGTTGCTGCGCAAAGTGGAAGAGCTGCTGGCCTAGTGCAGTTGGGCGTAAGTGATCCGCTGGTTCGTAGTAGCGACTTCAGTCGCTGCATGGCCGCGAAAACGACTAAAGTCGTCGCTACAAACTGAAAGCAAAGAGATTGCCATGGCGTCTCCACAGATTCTTGTGATTGACGATGACAGCGATTTCCGGGAGTACCTCCGCATCATTCTGGAATCGCATGGCTATCGTGTACGTTGCGCCGGCAACGCGCGCGAAGGCGCGGCCGCCGTGGAGAGTGAGCGCCCTGATCTCATCATCCTGGATGCCATGATGTCCTATGCCTTCCAGGGATTGAGCCTGGTGCAGCAGATCCGGCAAGATGCCCGTCTCGATGCCGTGCCCCTACTGCTTGTTTCAGCGGTGTTGCGCGAACCCGCGCACGCGCTGCTGGCCGATGTCCCGGCTAACGCCATTGATGCCTTCCTGTCGAAACCGATCGAGCCTGCGATTGTGTTGGAAAATGTCGAGCGCTTGCTCCGCCAGCGCCTGCATGCCTTCGGTCGCGGTCAGCCTGTCTCTTGACGGGCCATGACGGAGGCCGGCGCGTACAATCGTGCGCCTGTACACAGGTTGCTGGCCTGTGAAGTATGGTGAAGAGGTGATTCTGATGATGCCTGTCACGCCCAAATCTGCGGCAATGCCCATGGCGACTACCTCTCGAACGGAGATCGCCGGCCACGGCGCCCGCCTGACCGATCCTGTGCGCCAGTCCATGCTCCTGACGGCGCTCTACCTGGCCCAGGAGCGGCACGGTTATCTGACCCCGGAAGCCATCGAGGAGGTTGCCAGCCGCCTTGACCTGCCCCTGGGCCATGTTTTTTCCACGGCCACGTTTTACAGCCTGTTTCGCACGCAGCCCAGCGGTCGCTTTGTCATCCAGGTGTGTGACGGCCTCTCCTGCTACCTGCGTGATGGTGCGGACAAGGTAGCGGATTACATCGGTGGCAAACTCGGCATCCGGCCAGGAGAGACCAGCGCGGATGGGCGGGTCACCCTTGAGCGGGTGCAATGCCTGGCCTCGTGTGGAACCGCGCCTGCGCTGCGCGTCAACGATGCGCTCTATGAAAACCTGACGCCAACCAGCCTCGATGCGCTGTTGGAGCGCTTGGGCGAGAACTGACGCGGCGACGTCCTGGTCGCCGGAAATGGGAGAGACCTGCCATGTGGCAACCGATTTTGACTCGCAACATTCATCTGCCCAACTCGGAGAAGATCACCACCTACTTCGATCATGGTGGTTATCAGTCTGTGCGCAAGGCGCTGACGCTGGCTCCCGATGATGTCATTGATCTGGTCAAGCGTGCGCGCCTGCGCGGGCGCGGCGGCGCCGGTTTTCCCACCGGGCTGAAGTGGAGTTTTGTGCCCAAAGGGGCAGGCGTGACGCGTTACCTGGCCGTCAATACCGACGAGGGCGAGCCTGGCACCTTCAAGGATCGTGCCATTGTTGAACGGGATCCGCATCAGATCATCGAAGGCGTGATCATCGCGGCCTATGCCATCCAGGCGCAGCGGGCCTTTGTCTATATCCGGGGTGAATTTTTCCTGGGCGTCAAACGTTGGATCAAGGCGATTGCTGATGCCTATCAGTACGGCCTGCTGGGCAAGAATATCCTGAACAGCGGCTTCAGCCTGGACATTTCTGTACACCGCGGCGCTGGCGCCTACATCTGCGGTGAAGAGACGGCCATGATCGAGTCGCTGGAAGGCAAGCGGGGCGAACCGCGCCTGAAACCGCCCTACCCGGTGCAGGCTGGCCTGTGGGGTCAGCCCACGGTGGTGCAGAATGTGGAAACGTTGGTGAATGTGCCGCACATCGTTCTGAACGGTCCCGAATGGTACGCGGCCATCGGCACAGAGAAGAGCACCGGCCCCAAGATTTTCTGTGTCAGCGGCCATGTCAATCGCCCCGGCGTGTATGAGCTTCCGTTGGGCACCCCGTTGCGCACGATCATTGATGACTACGCGGGCGGGGTCCGCCACGGACACACGATCAAGGCCGTGATTCCGGGCGGGGTTTCAACCAACCTGGTGCTGCCCGCGCAGCTCGATGTCCCCATGTCGTTCGAGGGCCTGGAAGCCATCGGCACGCAGCTCGGCACCGGCGGTATCGTCGTCATGGATGACACCACCAACATGGTTGAGGTGGCGCGGCGCACCGTCGCCTTCTTTGCCCACGAATCATGCGGCAGTTGCGTGCCCTGCAGGCTCGGCGGTTATCGGCTGTTGGAAACCCTCACCCGTTTCACGCAACATACCGCGACCGCAGATGATCTGCAGAACTTGCAGTGGCTGGTGCGGGGCATCAATGGCATCACGTTTTGCCCGCTGGGCGCCGGCATGGCGAACCCCGTCAACGCCCTGCTTCATCATTTCGATGGCGAGTTTCGCGCCCACATGCAGGTCAACTGACCGCGGCCGGGCGCACATTGACCCCTCTTGGGTTGAGCGAGGAGATTGGTATGGCGAAAATTCTGGTTGTAGATGATGACCCCGATTTTGTGGAGGTGATGCGTACCGTGCTGACGGTGGATGGACACACGGTGGTGAGCGCCAGCTCCAGTGCGGATGGCATGCGTCAGTTGGCACGCGAGCAGCCCGACCTGGTCATCCTGGATGTGATCATGTCTACTGTGCTCGACGGTCTGACGATGAGTCAGCGTATGGCTGATGATCCTGAACTCCGCCATGTGCCAATCATCATGGTGACATCCATTGCCAACACGGACTATGCCGCGCTGTTTCCCTTGTCGGACTATATCCACATTGACGCTTTCTTGTCCAAGCCGGTGAACCCACGGGAACTACGCACGAAGGTGGATGATCTGCTCACCGTCGTGTCGGTACCCGCCTGACAAACGAGGTCCGCATGAATATCAAAACGCGCATCGGTGGCATCCTCAAGAACTCAACCTTAGCCCGTATCAGCGTCATCGGGCTGCCGGATCGGCCGGGTATGGCTGCGATGATTCTGGGCGCGCTTGGAAACGCTCACATCAACGTTGAATTCATTATCCAGTGTATTGATCTCAACCAGCAGGACCACTTTGTTTTGTGCATCGAGCGCGATGATCTATCCGCGGCGCTGCGCGTGGTCGAGGCGGCCACGCGCGAGGTGCGGGCGCGCAGCATCGTGCATGACGGCCGGGCCGCCAGCATCGCCATCTTTGGCCCCGATTTTCGGGAACGTCCGGGCATTGCAGCCACGATGTTTCAGGCGCTGGCGCAGGCCGGTATCAATATCGAGGCCATCAGCACCTCCATTTCGACCGTGACCTGCATCATCTCGGAGGCGCACCTGCCGGACGCGCTGGCAGCCATTCAGCGTCATTTTGACGTGCCGGGCTAACTCCCCGCTACCGCCGGAGGAATTGCCGTGTCTGCATCGCGGGTTACAACCTTGTTTACGTCATTTCGCCAGGAGCTTGGCGACCGCATTGATTGGCTGGTAAGCTTGCGCTGGATCGCCGTCGGCGCGACCTTGCTCATCATCGCCATCAGCCATCTGCGCCTGCCCGGCGTGCTGCCTGTCTGGCGGCTGGCGGCGGCGGCAGGCGTCCTGGCCTTCTACAATTTGCTCATCTGGGGCTACCGGCGCTACTTTCTGCAAACGACGCGCAGCGACGACGAGGTGCGCCGCGCCACCTGGCTGGTCAGGCTGCAAATCGCGCTCGACATGCTGTGCGTCACCTGGCTGCTGCACCTGGCCGGCGGCGCGGAAAATCCCTTCTACCTCTACTACCTGGTCCTGGTGGGGCTGGCCAGCGCGCTGCTGACCCAGACCGATGCCTATGGGTTCGCCGCCCTGAGCAGCCTGCTCTATGCCGGCCTCACCGCCGGCGAATACTTCGGACTGCTGCCCCATTTTCACCTGACCGGGCTGATTGACGAGGGCTTTCATCAGCGCGACACCTTCCTGATCGCCAAGGTCTTTGGCCTGATGTCAACCGCTTTCTTCCAGGCCTTCCTGATTTCCAGCATCGTGCAGCACCTGCGCCAGCGTGACCGCGAGCTGCGCGCCAGCAATCAGCAGTGCATGACCCGTTCCGAGCGCATGAAAGAATTGAATAGCCAACTGCGGCGCGCCAATGCCGAATGCAAGGCACAGCGCGACCAGTTGACACAGCTCAACGACCGCTTGAGTCAGGCCAATCAGACGCTCGAAGCCCATGCGCTTGAACTGACCGAGTTGAACCTGCGTTTGGAACAGGCCGAGGCCGCGCGCACGCAATTCACCTTACTGGTCACCCATGAGTTGCGCGCACCGGTGGCCGCCATTCAGAGCTATCTCAAGCTGATCCTGGAAGGTTATGTGCCGCTGGAGCAGCAGCGCGCGATCCTGGAGCGCGCCGAAGCCCGCGCTCTGGAGCAATTGGCGCTGATTGCCGACCTGTTGGAGTTGGGGCGTGTGCGCGAGCGGGCGCGCAGCCGGGTTGAGTTGGTCAAAACGGAAGAGGTCTTGAACACGGTGCTCGATGCCTTCCGCGGCCAGGCCCAGGATGCACAGGTCAGCCTCGAAGCCACGGTGGCGCCTGATCTGCCGGCGCTGACTGCCAACCCTGGTCAGGTGAAGAGCCTGTGGACCAATCTGATCAGTAACGCCATCAAATACACACCGGCGGGTGGCCATGTGCGCATCAGCCTGCAGGCCACGGATGGGCATCTGCTGGCCGAGGTGGCCGACACCGGCATCGGCATCCCGCCGGAAGCGCAGCCGCACATCTTCGGTGAGTTCTACCGGGCCGACAATGCCAAGTCCCTGACACGGCTGGGCACCGGCCTGGGGCTGGCGATCTGCAAGCAGATCGTCGAACAGGCCGGCGGCGACATCAGCTTTCAGTCAACGCCTGGACAGGGCACTATCTTCACCTTCCGTCTGCCCGTCAGCGATTTGTAGGCACCGCCGGCTTCACCCAGCCGCAATCGGCACGACGACAGGATAGCGCGTCACGATGACATGTGTTATTGAGAATGACTGGCGCGGCGGGCAGTGACAAGATCGCTCTCCAGTTCCTCAGGATATTCGCCAAAAGGGGACAGTCCATACCGGCCCATCATAACAATGAAAGCTGAACGTGGTAGCCCGGCCAATCTGGCGGCCAGGCCCGTGCTTAGTCGGCCAATTTCATAAAGTTTCAGGGCGAGGAAAAAACGTGCATCGGTCTCGAACTCTTGAGGTTCCTGCTGTAAAGCCCACAATACTTCGGGTGGATACTCGATCGTCAGGGTATGAATCACCGATCCCTCCATTCGTCTGCATTGAGTCAGTAATTTCGCCTGACACGATTATAAGCCTGAAAGAATACCAGGGCAAACCAGACTGTTTCCAAGTTGTGCTGGCCTGCATTCACGCGATTCCCGTTTGACGGCAGGGCCAGTTTCGTGTATGCTTCATGCATACGTTGTTCAGTACGTTGTCCCTGCCAGCCTGGAAAGTTACGCGTATGGCCGACACCAAACACTCCTGGCGCCAGGAAATGCCCGGATTCCTGCACTTCCTGGACGAAACGCTCGATTATCGCGTCCGGCTGCACGAGGAAGTGCTCGGTTTTCACCTCTACCTCGTAGATTTTGCCGCGTGGAAGCTGCGCTTCTCTGATCGTTCACCGGTCATTTGGGTGCGCGGCCATGACTTGACCGCACTGCCTGAACGCGAACTGGCGCAAAGCCTTGCTGAACTGATCCGTCTGCGTAACCTGGCCGAACGCAACCCCATCCTGCTTGTGGACGGCGACGGCCAGGGCCTGCGCGCCGCCTTCAAGCGCAACCTGGCGCCCATCTTGCTGCTGGATCGCGCCGATCAGGTTGCCGTGCGTGAATCGCGCCGCCCCACCGGCGAACTGCTCGACCGCCTCAGCCAGCAGATGGCCCTCAGCCTCCTGACGCCCTACGAAACGAGCAAACCGGTCAGCGGTTCGCGCTTTTTTGGCCGCGACCTGGAGCTGCGCCGCATCCTGCAGGGCAGCACCAGCAACTTCGCCATCATGGGCATTCGCCGCATCGGCAAAACCTCGCTCCTGCGCGAGATCGAACGCCGCCTGCGCGCCGACGCGCAGGAGAGCGACGATGAGCGGGCGCAGCAGCGCATCATCGTCATGGACTGCAGCGCGATCGCCTCGCCGCACGATTTCGTCCGCGAAGTCGTGCGCAAGCTGCACCCACCAGAACTGGCGCGCCTGGATAATCGGCAATTCCCGATCTTCTTCCCTGATTTTCTGCAACGCATGTCGCGTCGTTTTGGCGGTCGCTTGACCTTTCTGCTCGACGAATTCGATCCACTCCTGGCCTGGCACTACACCGATGGCGCGCTGCTCCACGCCCTGCGCGCCTCCAGCAACCTGGAGCACTGTCGCTACATCATCGCCGGTTTCCGTGATCTCATGCGTGCGGGCAACAGCCTCGACTCCCCTCTCTACAACTTCGCCAAAGACATCCGGCTCCGGGAAATGAGCCGCGAGCAGGCGGGCGAAATGATCACCGGCCCGCTGGAAAAGCTGCGTGTCCGTTTCGAACAGCGCAGCGAAATTGTCAATCGGGTCTATGACGAGACCGCCGGGCAGCCCAACCTGATTCAGTTCTACTGCCAGGCGCTGGTTGAGCGCCTCGATCAGGAGAACAGCCGGGTGTTGACGCCGGCCTACCTGACCGATGTGTATGCCAACGAAGACTTTCGCACCTTCGTGCTGGGTACCTTCATGGACAACACCACACATCTTGAAAAAGTGATTGCCTTTGCCATCATGGCCGAGTATGGGGGCGAGCGCACCTTCGACCTGGAAGCCATAGATGCCGCGCTGACGCAGTGCCAGGTGAATACGCGGGTGCTCGACATTGAACAGGCCTGCCGCAACCTGGAAATGGCCGGCACTTTTGCCGCCAGCGGCCGTGAGTATCGTTTTGCTACCCCCGTGTTCCCACGTGTGCTGACGGAGAAATATGATCCCCATTTCTTGCTTCGCAAACTCCAGCGCGAGGGGCTGTAACCATGCCCGTTGATCCCCATTTCTCGTTGATACCCTATGACGGCAACGCCTCCTTCAAACGGGTGCGCATCCGCCACAACCATCTGATCCAGTCAATCCTGGCGCGCATACGCAGCCTGGATTACGTGGTCCTGCTTGGCCCGCCGCGGCACGAGAAGACTCGCCTGCTGCACGACGTGCTGCATGAGGTGTCCACCGGCGGTCTGGCCGAGGGCATCTACGTGGACTTGTGGCAGGCGCGCTCGGACGATGAGCTGACGTTCTTCGCCAGCCTGGCTGAACCTGGTGGGATTGTCAACCGGTCCCACATCGCCTTTCAATATCGCCAAGCCGATCCTTGTGCCATCCCTGACCGACGCGCAGAGCCGGGAGCTGGCGACCGCCGCCCTGACCGCGTACGGGGCGCATGCCTCGGATCATGCCCTGGACAAATTACTGGAATGGGCGAGCGGCGACTGCTACCTGCTGCCACAGTTGTGCGCCTGGTGTGCAGAGGCGGTGCGCGGCTATCAACAGCCACAGGTCACTGCCTCCGTGGTTGCCCGTGCGGTCGAACGTGTGTGGCGCACGGACGAGGCCCAGTCCCCCATCCGCGAGGCGATCCAACTGATCGAAGAAGACCCGGACACTTTGCTGGACCTGCTCGACATCATCGAGCGCGGCGATCTGCCGCAGCGACATGCGCGCCAGCCGATCACGCGTACCGGCGCTGACCGTCTGCAGCTCTGCGGTGCGCTGAAGATTCAGCGGGGCGCCTATCGCTTCAAGAACGAGATCTATCAGAAGGGATTGAAGAACCGCTTTCAGCCGGCGCAGGTCGGGCATGTCCTGCGCATGACCGGGCGCTGGCGCGAGGCAATTGAATACCTGGCTTGGCATCTGCGGGCCGATCCGCAGCCTCAGGCACGCGCCGATCTGCTGGAAGCCATCATTCAGTCCATCTATGCGGTGGACGATCTGAAGGAAGCGTATGCGGCGCTCGTGCAGGGTATGGAGTTGGGCTTTGGTCTGTCCAGGGTGCATGTCTACCGCGCGGATCTGGGACAAAACGAACTGCGCCTGATGGGTCACTCGCTCGATGCATCGCTCGTCGCGGACAGGATCAACTTGAGCGATCCGACCGCCAGCTCGGTCGAGGCGCGCACGTTTCATTTTGGCGATTACGCCCTGCGCCGCAGTGCCGACGATCAGGTCCGCCTGGTGGCGGCGCTGGTGCCTGAACTGCATCCAATCGGCGTAGTGAGCATCGAGAACTATCAGGCCAGCCATGATCGGCATGGGCTGCCGCCCGAACTGCCAGACCTGCTGCGCTTCTTGCGCCATGCGGCCGGGGCCATCGAGAGCGTGACGGTGCGCGCGGCCTATCAAGAGATCGGCCAGGCCGTGCTTTCGACCGAGAGCCTGCGTCCCACCTACGAGCGGGTTTTGCGGGCGGTTTGCAGCGCCCTGGGCTGTGATTTTGCCAACCTCTATCTGCTGGACCCCAGCAACACCCTGCTTGTCATGGAGGCGGGCGTGGGGCGCCCCTGGTCCTCGGACTGGCTACCCTTGGCGCGCTTCGACCGCCGTGGTCAGCACCCCGCGGTGCGCTGTTTGCAGGAGCCGCAGCCGATTATCGTTCACCCGGACGATCGGGGGCTGAATCCAACCATCACCGAGCAATTTGGTCTGCACGCCTACCTGCGCGCGTTCATGCGCTTGACCGCCGCGGGCAGCCCATTGGGCGCCCTGGAAATCGGTTTTCATGCCAGACAGAAGGAGTTCATCAGCGCGGAGGATCGGCGCAACCTGGTGGGGTTTGCCGACCAGGTTGCGATTGCGGTTTACAACGGCCAACTTCTGCACCGCACCGACCAGGCGCTGGCGCGCCAGGTGGAAGAGCTGAGGCAGTTGCAAGATGTCAGCCTAGTGGTCAGCTCAACGCTGGACCTGGACAAGGTGCTAAGCCAGGTGATTGTTCAGGTGCAACGCCTGTTCGGCGCGCAGGACGCCACTATCTGGAGGTACTTGCCGCACGAAAAGTCGTTGATCATTCTGCAATCCACCATTCCCGATGTTACCTACCGCAGCCAGCGCCTGGACACGGACAGCGTCACCGGTCAGGCTGTGACCTCCCGCCAGGTGCAGCATGAACCCGACGTGCAAACCGCGCCGCACGCGCGGCCCCATCCGGTGGTGGTGCAGCGCGGGCTGCATGGGCTGCTGAGTATGCCGTTGCTCAGCCGCGACGCCGTCCTGGGTGCGATCAACCTGTACACGACGGCGGTCGCGCGTTTTGATCCAGCGATCGAAGACCACTTGCAGGCCTTTGCCGCGCAGGCCGCGCTCGCCATTGACAACGCGCAGCAGTATCAGGACCTGCAGGCGACCAAGCAGCAGCTCCAGGCCGTGCGCGAGCGCGATTACTACGACCTGATCCATGCTGTGGCGCACCGACTGGGCAATGCCGTGGGGGATATTCCGCACCATATCAGGCAGATTCGCCAGCAGGGAAATCTCCCGGTGTCTGCGGCGGATTCGCTGCAGAATATCGAATACCGGGCACAGACCCTGATTGGGCTCCTGGAGCCATTGAACATGGTTGTCCAGATGGAACACGCCACCAGCGAGTTGCTCGACCTGTGCAAAATCATCGAGGAACTCTGCTGTCAAGTCAAGAGTGCAACCATCGAGCTTGACCTTGATCTCCCGGCGGCAGCTGTCTGGGTCAACGGCAGCCGGCCGCTGCTGTTGGATGCCATGCAATCGGTGATTGACAATGCCTGCGACGCGATGCAGGGCCAGGTGATGGGGGGCCGCGGTCGCCTGCACGTCTACCTGCAGTGGAGCGGCGAGACGGCGGTGGAACTGCGCATTACTGACAACGGCCCCGGCATACCGGATGAAGTGCTTGGTCGCGTGTTCGAGCTGTTCTACACTACCAAGATCGAAATAGGCCAGATTCGCGGCCGCGGCCTGTTTACCTGTCGTCAGTTCATCCAAAAGTGCGGCGGCACCGTGGATCTGGAATCGCGGGCGGGAGCAGGCACGACCTGTATCATCAGATTGCCGGCTTTCCGGTAACGCAAGCCGCCGGCTTGCGCCATGGGCGCCACAGGTTACGCATATTCTTGGAGGTAAATCATCATGGCCGATGCGCATGTCTTGATTCTGGAAGATGACCCGCTCTGGCAGCAGAACGTCATCGAGACTCTGCAGCCGATCGCGGCGGCGATGCACACCGCCGCGACCCTGGCGCAGGCTGAGACCCTACTCCAGACCTGTTACTTCAACGTGGCCGTTGTGGATTGGAGCCTGGTGCTGGGCGATGCCAGGGATGACCAGGGCGCGCAGTTCATGCAAATGCTGCGCAGCCATGACCTCACCGACACTGTGCGCCTGGTTGTGCTCAGCGCGTATCCCAGCACGGAACGCCTGCGCGCCGGCTTTCGAGAGTTCCACGTGGTGGATTTCCTGGAAAAACGCTCATTCGACGCCGACGCGCTGCTGCACGCGGTGCTGGATGCCCTGGCGCAGAATCACCTGGATCACGACGTCGAGATCGAAGTCGAAGGGGATGATGGCGGCCTGAGCTATCTCTGGGAACGCTTGACCTGGGCGCAGCGCGAGCCGGCTGAGGCCCTGGACGCGGAACTGTACGACCTGCTGCGCCGCGCGCTGCCAGACGCCACGCGACTTGCCATCCGAAAATTGCCGGCGGGGCAGAGTGGCGCCGGCGTTTTGCACGTGCAGCCCTTTTTTGACAGTCAGGCCGGGGTGTCGGTGGTGGTCAAGTTCGGTAAGAAGGACAAGATCCGCCGGGAACATGCGAATTTTCAACAGCATATCGAGCACTTTGTGGCGCCCCATGCCGGCGTGCAACTCGTTTGTGCGTTGGGCCGGGCCATGGGCGTCATCCGCTACCAGTTCATCGGCGCCGAGTTGAATCCGGAGAACGACTTTGCCCGCTTCTACAAGCGTCATGCGCTCGAGCAGATTCGGCATGCGCTGGACAACCTGTTCAAGGTGACGTGTAATCGCTGGTATGATAATCGGGGGACGCCGCGCCAGCGGCGCGATCTGGTGGAGACGTACCGGGAAGGGTTGCGCATCGAATGGGATGCGGTCTGGCAGGGCATGCAGGAGTTGGGTATTGATCCGGAGAGTGAGCAACTGACCTTTCCCGCGGTGGCAGGCGCGCTGCCCAACCCCAGGCGCTGGCTCCAAAAGCGCGATAATCGGCTCGATTTCGATGTCGTACGCACCGTCACGCACGGCGACTTGAACGAGCGCAACATCCTGGTCACGGAGGATGGGCGCACCTGGCTGATTGATTTCTACCGTACCGGTCGGAGCCACATCCTGCGTGACGCGGTGGTCCTGGAGACGGCCATCAAGTTCAATCTGGCGAATTGTGTAGACCTGACCGCTTTTCGTGACCTGGAAGACGTGCTGCTCAAGCAGACGCAGCTCGACCACCTCAGAATTCCCACGGGCCATGCCCAGGCCAAAGTATTGCACACGCTGGCGCATTTGCGCCGCCTGGCGGGCAGCCTCAACGGCGTCAGTGACAGCATGGCCGAGTACAACGCCAGCCTGCTCCTGGCGACCCTCAACCTGCTGCGCTTCGATTTCATGCGCGATCACCACCAACAGGCGCTGCTCTCCGCCGCCCGCCTCTGCCAGTGGCTGGACGACCATTAGCCCCGACCCAATCTCCGATCTCCGATCTCCGATCTCCGATCTCCGATCTCCGGTCTCCGGTCTCCGATCTCCGATCCCTCACGCCGCCCGGCGTTGATAGGACTGTCAGGTCGCTGGGACGGAGTTCGTCCGTCGCGGGCGGGGGGGCAGGCGCGGGGCGTGGCGCTGCCGGGGTCGCGTTGACCGGCGGCTGTGCGGCCACATTGGCTGCGTCGCCGGCCATGGGTGTCTGCATGGTGATGCGCGTTTGCCCTCCCTGCGCGTTTGCTGTGCGCTGCTCGATGCGCGTGCTGAGGTTGCCGCTCTCATTTTGCACCACGAAGCGCTGCAGAGTAGGCAGATCGAGCTTCTCGATGGACGTGTACAACTGCGCTAGCACATCATCAGGCAGGTTGGGAAATTGCGGCCGCAGAAAAGACATGACGCGTTCGCGGTCGAAGCCCTTCATGACAGACTCCGGCGGCTTGATGCCGGTAATCAGGATCGGTCGGGTCGGGTTGAGAACAAAGCCGATCGTGCGCATGTCGGCCTGCAGGCGATTGCGCAGGTTTTCCAGCATGCGGTTGCAGACGGGTAAGCCGGGAATGATGGGTAAAATTCTGTCTCCCATGGTCGCCTGCGCCGGCAGTGGATACGTCTGTTCGATGGCGCCAAGTTCCTGCACGAGGATGTTGCGCAGGGCCAGGATGACCTGCGATTGCCGCTCATACTCGCTGAAAACAACCAGGCGCATCTGCCCAGCATGATCGTCGCCCGCCGCTTGTACGGGATCGAAGGCCGACCAGATCGAGAACGTCAGCGCTATCGGCACACCGTAGATGAAAAGATTGTCCACCGTGTACGTTGTGGGCTGCTCGCGCACATTGATAGTGCGCTCCTCAGTGTCAATACGACGCCAGAGAATAACGGGACCTGGCCCGGCGATGCCGTGGTAGTGACCGGCGCGATAGATGACCAGGCGCTTCTCTTGCGGCACGAACTTCAGCCCAGGCTTCAAGTAGAGGATAATCGCGCCCGCTACGAGTACGAATACAATCAGAATGATTTGATAAGTCTCCATACCTCACCTCCTTGTTAGCCTTGTTAGCCTTGTTAGCCTTGTGCCGTTGTCCTGCGCGTCCGCAGATAGTGCGCCATGACTGGGCTGAACCAGGTCGGCGGGCTGCTGCTGCTGACCAGGCCGCGGCGCACCAGGTGCCCCACGACCTGCGGGTCCGCGGCGCGGCCCTGGGCCACCCGCACCGCGGCCTTGCGCTCTGCCGCGTGTAGGCCGGCGAAGATCCGTTCGCACTCATGCTGCACATCGGCCTTGCCGGCGAAATAGACATCGCGCCCGTTGGCCGGACAACCTTCCTGGCTCCAGAGGTTGAACAGGATCTTGAGCAGACCGCTGTGACCGCCGGACAGCCCCCCGATAACGGCCAGGTCCTTATGCACCAGTGGCCGGTTGGCCTTGTCGTTCAGGTAGGTCAGCATCTGCTGGGCATCGCTGGCCGTGTACGGTTCCAGCGCGTAGATGTGCTGGCAGAAGAGATCGTAGAATTTGCAGCCGGTCTCCAGGTTATGCTGACGCCCCAGCACATGGGGCAAGCGCTTGCTGAACACCAGGTAGCTCAGGCGCCCGCGGTTGCCTTCGCTGCGCAGTGAGTTCAGTTGCTCCAACATGGCCAAGGGGCCGGCCTCGAAAATACCATCGAAGTCATCCAGCACAAAGACCGCCTGCTGCTGCTGTTCCTGGCACACCACGCGCAGGCGGTTACGCAGACGCTGCAGGGCGCGCTCTTCTTCGGCAAAGGGAATGGCCGCGCCATCCACGGCCGGGGCCGGCCACTGTGGGGTCAACGCTTCCAGGCTGGCCGCCATCAACGTCCACAGGCTCGACGGCGTTTTCTGCCAGGTTGTGGCATCCACGCTGGCAAAATGCACCCGGCTGGCCGCGGCGCCCAGGTAGGCGGCCATCCGCCCAGCATCGCGCAGGGAGTTGACCAGGTTCGACTTGCCGATGCCGGCAATGCCGACGAAGCCGAGCGATTCCCCGCGCTCGACCAGGCTGCCAATCAGGCGCAGTTCGTCCGCACGGTAGGTCGGGCGATAGCGCAGCGCCGGCGCCGGTGATGAAGGTGAAGATGAAGATGAATTGGACATAGTTGTGACTCCGACTTCAACGCTTGGGACGGGCCTTGCGCTTCCAGGGCAGCTTCAGTAGTTTGCGCAGCCGCGGCCACAGGCTGCGCCCGGCGGACACGGGGCGCGACGGCCGCAGCACGTGACTGCGCGGGTGATGCGCCTGGCGGCAGGCTGAGCAGTGATAGGCTGCGCGCGGCACCGGCACGCCCCGGTTAGCGAACTGCTCATCCAAGATCAGGACGCGGTGCTCCGGGCACAGTGGCTTGCCACAATGATGACAGACGGCGTCCAGGGCCTTGCCGTCTTTGCCATCAGGTGCATTGCACACAGCACATTCGAGTGTCATCGCTGCCTCTGTAGCCTATTCAGGCGGCGGTTCGTCATTGATCGTATCTGGCGCCGCAAGCAGCCTTTGTTGGTCATCGTTTCCGCCTGTCAGAAGCCTGTCATCAGTAAAATGGCTCAGGACCATGGCCATCATCTCTTCCATGCCAGACTGGTCGTCGAGATCCCGCAGGGACGATGTGTCGGGCGATGCACCTGTGATGACCAACGCCCTGGGCTCGCGTGCATTCAGGGTTTCCATCAGCAGCGTGTACAGCCGCTTCCAGGTGCGCTCGACGGCACGTTCGCCGGCCTCGTGGGTGTGTAACCCCCGCGCCATGAGCCGGATCTGGGTCTTGGGTGCCGTCTTACCCGATTCGCCGCTCACCACCAGGTGAAAATCAACCGCGCAGACGCCGTCATGGCTACTGCCCGTCACATCCCACAGTCGCGTCAGCACACCACGGCGGCTGTCGGCCTGCGGTATCGCTTCGACCACCCGCTGCACCTCGTAGCCCGCGTGCAGCAGGGCGTCGGTCAGCGCTGTCACCAGCTCTTGGTCGGCCGGCACCTCGTTCAGTTGCTTGAGATCGTGTTTGTCCAGATCGCGAGGGTGATGCGCTGCATCCGGCACATGACGCACGTCCTGGTAGCGCAAACCGGCCAGGCTCAAGGCGAAATTCGCCTCCACCGTGCTCTGCACTTTGAGTCCGCCGCGGGCGTCGGGACGGCCCAGCGGGAAGAACAGACTCACACCCTCCAGCCGTGAGATTGCACCCTTCCAACTCATGGTCACCTGGCCGCGCAGCACGCCGACCGGATCAACGCCCCGCTGCAACTGCACCTCGAAGAAACGGCGCCGCAGTTTCCGCTGCTGGCTATCAAGGGGCGGCGCGTGCCAGTTGAGCGTGCGCACGGCGCCGGCATCTGCGCCCTCCGTCACATGGGTCAGCGCGCCATCGCTGGCGTGACTGATGGCGCCCCAGGTGGTTGGCGCCTCCAGGCGCAGGTTATCCACCTGCACCTCGCTCAGACCCTCCAGATCGTCCCATTGCAGCTCCAGGGCCAGGGTGCGCTCATTGAACGTCTCCACAAGGTGTGGCAGCAGGCGCACCGGCAGCTCAGTCACGGATGGGATGGTGTAGTCGGCCACGACATCCCAGCGCGTCGCCTCGCGGGTATTGGTGTCGCTGAGAAATGGCTGCGCCTGCACTTGCCCTTCCAGGCGCAGGACATGCCCGTGACGTTCGGCGTTGGTGGCGGGGCCGCTCAGGTCGCCGCTGAAGCGCCCCTTGAGCAGGGCAAAGCCGCCGCGAAAGGTCAGATCATCCGTCGCAGAGATGCGAAACCGACTGCGGTACGCCTTCACGCGCTGGCGCTCAGAGGCAGCCAGGTGACCGGGCAGGGTCAGGCGTCCTGTGCTGGCCGTGACCGTGGTGTGCAGCCGGGCCTGTGCGTCGAAGGTGATCTCGCCACTCAGCTTCTCCGCGACGCGACCGGCGCCAGGGCGCCAGAGAATCGGCAAGAAGGGGCGCCGCCCCCGAAGCAGAAAACCGGCCATCAGCAAGATCAAGCCGAGGCCAGTGACGCCCAGCAGCCAGGAGCGCTGCGTTGTCAAAAACGTGCTCAGCTTGAACAGGCGGGTCAGAATCAGGCCCAGGCCCAGGCCGGATAGCGCAAGCAGAGTCAGACTGCTGCCGATCAGGATCAACCACGCGCCCGCTGTCCACAGCTTGCGCCGGCAATGCGTGCAGGTCAACGGGTCGGGGCCGCAGGGCGTGCCTTCCAGACCCAGGCCCGCAAAACGACGGAAAAGCCATTGCCCCAGCCGTCGTGAGACGGTGTAGCTGTGCTGCTGGCAGACCGGCCGCCGGCAGTCATGGCAGATGCCAATCACCTCCGGGTTACCGCATCGGTAGCAACGGAGCAGGGACGCGCGCGGCGTCAAGGCCATGATTGTCCCTCCTCCATGATCTCCAATAGGGTCTCCCTCAGGGTCTCCCTCATCATTCTTGCCCCATCACCCTTGCCTTATTGCTCCGCGCCCATCTGCTCGAAATGGGCGATCAGCGCGGTTTGCAGGCGATTGAGCGTCAACGCCGTCTCCAGGTGCTCAGCGCTGCTCAGGCAGTGCAACTGGATGTCGAGTTCGCTATGCGTGACCGTCGCCAGGCTGTAGAGATTATTCCCGCGCGTGGCCGTGGAGCGCCGGCCACCAAGCACCACCCACGCCTGCAGCGATTGCGGTCTGGCCCTCGGTTCCACGCCGAATACGGTTTGCCAGTCGTTGCCAGCCACTCTGTTCTCCACGACGCGCGTGATGCGGAAGCTGCTGTCGGCCAGGTGCGTTTCCAGCTCGGGCAGCCGCAAGCCACGCAGCCCCGCGTTGGGCACGTGTGCCTGGCGATAGAGCAAAACCTGCCGCTGCGCAAAGAGGTCCGCCAGGATGAGCTTGAAGTGCAGGAGCAGGCAACTGATCTTCTCTTGCTTGACCTGATCCAGGCGCCGGCCGATGCCGTCGTAGTAAAAGGTTTGCAGCCCGGAGAGCAGCAGGCCAGGCAGTTCGATCTCCACCTCGCCGTCGAGGCTATCCACCTGGTAGAGGTCGGCCGGGCGCTGGCTGATGAGGTGCATGGGTGGGCTGACCAGGGTAATCAGGTCTGGCCGGGCCGGCGTGGGATGCGCAGACAGCACCACGCCGCCCCAGGCAAGGTGTCGTTTGCTGGGGTTATACACCAGGTCAGGAACGGGCGCGGGCGCCTCCGCCTCTGCTGTCTTCCCGCCCAACATCAACCGGGCTACCTGATGGGGCACCGACAACGGCTGAGGCCATTCCAACCACATCTGCTTGATCGTCACGATCTGTCCGGCCGGCAGGCTGGTACGGGGAAGGTGCAGCTCCACCTGAAACGAAAAGCGCACAAGGTCCGACGCCTCAGCCGTCTGCGCGGTCTGGCTGAGGAAGGTCAGCACGTCTTGCTGGCTGGCCGTGGCCGGGGGCCAGGCGGGGGTCGTGCTGTCGCTCATCTCGACGGTCATTTGCAGCGGCCTCACGGCCAGCGTCTGCGGCACATAATCGAACGTGAGTTTGGCGGCGCAGCGGTCGTCCAGCAGTTGATGCAGATTGTCCAGGCCGTCGCCGTGGATCGGCACGCGCAGCGGTAAGGCGCCAAAGCTATTTTCAAGGTCGAAGCCAGCGCCCAGGTTCGTGCGGCCGTAGTTGTCGAGCAACAGATGCCCCATGAAGCGCGTCGGCGGGCGGCGTTGGGACGCTCACCGCGGCAGGCGTCCCAGGCTGGCGGCGCCGCACCAGGTGGATGACGCGGTGATGCGTGGCCGTTACCCGCTGGCTCAGCGGTGAAATGACGCGGCGCAGGCGTGAGGGCGCGGTCGTTGCCAGTGGCCGCGGTTGCAAGCGCCACCACTGATGCCGCACATCGGCCTGCGCCTGCCGCGTGAACGATTGGTAGCCATCATAGCTGACCGCCACGCTGATCTGGCCGGTTGGCGCCTGGGCCGTGGGCACAAGCACCGTGCGCCCCAGCGTCTGCTCATGGCGGTAGGTCTCGTTGATGCGGACTTCCTCTGGCTGCACACGGGCAAAGATGACGTGGGTCATGGCGCCTTCCAGGTGGTTTGCTAGAATTCTGCCCACATCTTACCACAAAACCAACCACACGCAAGCTAAAACGGTTGGGCCGCACCTCACCCCCCTTCCCCCCTCTCCTCTCCACTTGTGGAGAGGGGGCAGGGGGTGAGGTGAGGTGAGGCCTTACTTCGCGGCCGCCAACGGCTTGCCGGCCGTCTGCGGCGTCTGCATCTGCTTCGGCCGCAGATAGACGAACCAATAGACCAGTCCCACCATCAGCGCGCCGCCGACGATGTTGCCCAATGTGACTGGGATCAGGTTGTTGATGAAGAAGTTGCTCCAGGTCAGATTGGCTAACTTGGGCGCTTTATCGCCCAGGGAGGCCAGCCAGGCGCTGTCGGTCTGGATGAACAGGCCCACGGGGATGAAGTACATGTTGGCGATGCTGTGCTCGAACCCGGCCGCGACAAAGGCTGCAATCGGCGGGATGATGCTCATAATTTTGTCGGTGGTGCTGCGTGCGCTGAAGCACAGCCAGACGGCCAGGCAGACCAGCGCGTTGCAGAAGATGCCGAGGACGAAAGCCTGCATGAAGTCGTAGCCTGTCTTCGCGTTGGCGGTGTTCAGCGCGGTAATGCCAATCGCGCCGCCGCCGAAGGTGTACTGCCTGCCCAGGAACATCAGATAGGCCGTGGCAATCGAGCCGACAAAATTGCCGGCGTAGACCACAACCCAGTTGCGCAGCAGCGCGCCGGTGCTGACCTTGCCGCCGGCCCAGGCCATGGCGATCAGGTTGTTGCCGGTGAAGAGCTCCGCCCCGGCCACGACAACCAGGATCAGGCCGAGGGTGAAGGTTAGCCCGGCCACCAGGCGAATGATTCCGTAGGGGGTCACACCGGCCATGCCGGCCACGCTGGTAGTCGAGAAGATGGCGCCCATCGCAATGAAGGCGCCGGCCAGGATTGACAGGGCGAACATCGTCAGCAGGTCCATGCCTGCCTTCTTGATGCCGATCGTCTCGGCTTTCGCGGCCATGTCCGCAGGAACTAATGCATCGAATTCGGTTGCCATAACTTGTCACTCCTCCTTGAGTTGACTTTCACACGTCCTTCTGCCGAATGAATTCGGGGCTAAAGGGCGTTCCGCCGCCATGTCGGCCTACGCCGACCTGCAGCGCGTCCACGTAGGTGGACGCCCGGCGGTACGCCCATCAGCGCGATTTCAATCGCTCAGTGCGTTCCGTTACCGTACCCGTTCGTCACCGGTTTGATCGCCACCGCGCACGCCTTGTATTCGGGAATCTTGGCGATGGGGTCGAGCACCGGGTTGGTCAGGGCGTTGACGGGGGCCTCTGCAAAGTGGAAGGTCATGAAAACGACGCCCGGCGGCACATCTTCGGTGATATGCGCCTTCGTTTTCAGCTCGCCGCGACGGGAGATCACCTGCACCCAATCGCCGTCGTGAATAGCGCTGGGCTGCGCGTCTTCGGGGTTGATGTCCACAAAGCCTTCGGGAGACTGCGCATTCAGGCCCTTGCTGCGCCGCGTCATGCTGCCGGTGTGGTAGTGCCAGAGCTGGCGCCCGGTGGTCAGCGTCAGGGGGAACTCGGCATCGGGCAGTTCGGCCGGCGGCACATGCTCGACCGCGCTGAAGCGCCCCAGCCCGCGCGTGAACTTGCCGATGTGCAGGATCGGAGTGCCCGCGTGGTTGTCGTTGGGGCAGGGCCACTGCAGGCCCGCCTTCTGCAGGCGCCAGTGATGGATGCCGCCATAGCTGGGGGTCAGGCTGGCGATCTCATCCATGATGTCGGCCGGGGAGAGGTACTCCCAACCCGCGTGCGAACCTTCGGGGCGGCCGCTGCCATCGCCGCTGGTACGGAGAGCCAGCAGGCGCTGCGCCAGCGCCATCACCACCTCCCAGTCGGCCAGCGCTTGCCCCGGGGCAGGCAGCGCGCGCCGCACCAACTGCACGCGGCGTTCGGTGTTGGTGAAGGTGCCGTCCTTCTCCACGAAGCTTGCAACCGGCAGTACTACGTCGGCCAGCGCGGCAGTCTCGCTCAGGAAGATGTCCTGCACTACCAGCAGATCGAGCGATGTCAGGCAGCGCCGCACATGGTTGCTGTCGGGGTCGGTTAGCACCGGGTTCTCGCCCATGCAGTAGATCGCGCGTATCTGGCCGTGTTCCGCGGCGTTCATCATCTCCACCACGGTCAAGCCGGGCTTGGGCGGCAGAGGCACGCCCCAGGCGCCTTCGAACTTCTTGCGCACATCGTCCACCGCCACCTGCTGATAGCCGGAGTAGACATTGGGCAGGCCGCCCATATCGCACGCGCCCTGCACATTGTTCTGCCCACGCAGCGGGTTGACGCCGCCGCCGGGCACACCCATGTTGCCCAACAGCATCTGCAGGTTGGCGCAGGACATCACATTGTGGGTGCCGGTGCGGTGCTGCGTAATGCCCATCGCGTAGAGCAGCGCGCCCGGCTTGTTTGCGGCCAGGATGTGCGCCGCCTCGATGATATCCGCCGCGGGCACGCCGGTGATCTCGCTGGCGACTTCCGGCGGGTACTTCATCACTACCGCCTTCATCTCCTCGAGGTTCTCGGTGCGCTGGCTGACGAACTCCTTGTCGTACAACTCCTCGTTGATCAGCACATACATCATCCCGTTGAGCAGGGCAATGTCGGTGCCGGGCCGCTGGCGCAGGTGCAGCGTGGCGAAGTCGGTCAGCGGAATGCTGCGCGGATCAGCCACGATCAGCTTCGCGCCGCGCTGCTTGACCGCCTGGCGCAGGCGCATCCCAATCACGGGGTGCTGCTCGGTCGTGTTGGAGCCAATGACGAAGTAAGCCTTCGCCTGGGTCGCGACGTCCTCGATCGAGTTCGTCATGGCTCCTGACCCGAATGAAGTGGCCAGACCGGCCACAGTGGCGCTGTGTCAGAGGCGGGCGCAGTGGTCAACGTTGTTCGTCCCGATGACCTGCCGCGCCATCTTTTGCAGCAAATAGTTCTCTTCGTTGGTCGCCTTGGCCGAGGCCAGCACCGCAATGCTGTCCGGGCCGCTCTCCTGCCGAATCTGATGCAGGCGGCCGGCGACCAGATCGAGCGCCTCGTCCCAGGTGGCCGGCTCCAACTGCCCGTTGCGCCGGATCAGCGGGGTGGTCAGGCGCTGTGGATGATTGACATAATCATAACCGAACTGGCCCTTGACGCATGTCCAGCCCTTGTTGACCGCGGCATCCCAGGATGGCGTCACCTTGATGACCTTGCCGTTCTTGACGTTGACCTCGAACTGGCAGCCGACGCCGCAGTACGCGCAGGTCGTCACCGTCTTTTCGAACTCCCAGGTGCGCCCCTTGCCGATCGCCTCCTTGGGCATCAGCGCGGCCGTGGGGCAGACCGAGACGCAGCTTCCGCAGAACTCGCACGGGCTGTCCTGCATACCCTGGTCTGCGCCGAAGGCAATGTGGGCATCGAAGCCGCGGTAGACCACGCTGATCGCCTCCACGCCGTTGATGACGTTGCAGGCTCGCACGCAGCGCCGGCAGAGGATGCACTTGTTGCGATCCACCTGGATGAACGGATTGGAGCGGTCAATGGCGTAGTCGTGCTGGCGCCCCTTGAAACTGCTCTCTTTGACGTCATACTGATAGGCCAGGTCTTGCAGCAGACAATCGCCGGCCGCGTCGCAGGTCATGCAGTCGAGCGGGTGATCGGACAAGAGCAGGTTGAGCGCAAAGCGTCGCGACTCGACAACCTGCGGGGTTTCGGTCTGCACCACCATGCCTGGCGCCGCGGGGAAGGTGCAGGCCGGCTGCAGGCCGCGCTGTCCTTCCACCTGCACCATGCACAGGCGGCATGCGCCCTCCGGGGGCAGGGCCGGATGGTGGCACAGCACGGGAATGTCAATCCCCGCACTGTGCGCCGCATCGAGGACAGAGATGCCCTGCGGCACTCGTACCTCGCGGCCATCAATGGTCAGCGTAATGGTTGGCATCGAACCTCCATGTGAAATCAGTGCCGGCTGCCGTTGTCCTGAAGATGGCGGCAGCCTGGCCCCTCAGTCCTTGTGTCTAAGCGAACTCACGTTTCGGCACCGGCAGCTTCATGCGCTGCAGCCACTCCAGATCGCAGCGCAGGCAGCGGGCCGCTTCAGCCTGCGCAGTAGCCAGATCAAAGCCGGTCTCCACTTCCTGGAAGGCGTCGCCCTGCAGGCGGCGGGCGACCGGAATCAACGGGATCAGCGGGCGCTCGGCGTCGGTGTAATCATCCAGGTTGACCGTCTGCGCAAAATCGTGGCGCTTCGCCTGGATGATCGGCCGCACCGCCTGGCCGGTTTGCAGCCAGTGATCCACCACCTGCGCCACCTGGTTGCCCTGCGCCACCGCGCCGACGACCGTGGCCGGGCCGCTGACGGCATCGCCGCAGGCAAACACGCCGGGCCGCGTGGTCTGGAACGCGTCATCAGTCTTGAGCACGCTGTTCCAGTTGGTTTGCACGCTGCTGTCGTCCGCAGGCATCCAGTCGAAGTCGGTGGTCTGCCCGATGGCCGGTACCAGCATGTCCAACGCCAGGTCGAAGTCTGCGCCTTCGATGGCCTTGGGCCGGCGGCGCCCGCCCTCATCGAACTCGGCCAGCCGCTGCGGCCGCAGGCACACCCCGGTGACCTGGCCGTCGCCCAGCACAGAAACCGGGTTGACCAGAAAATGGAACTGCACGCCCTCCGCGTGCGCGGCATGGATCTCTTCCTTGTGCGCGGGCATGTCCTCCTCGGTGCGCCGGTAGATGACATGCACCTCGGCCGCGCCCAGGCGCCAGGCTGAGCGCGCCACGTCAATCGCCACATCGCCGCCGCCGACGATGCCGATGCGCTTACCGGCCACGTCCGGCGCATGACCCAGCGCAATCTCCCGCAGGAATGTCACGCCGTGGTAGACGCCGGTCTTGTCCTCGCCGGGGATTTGCAGCTTGCGGCTCTTGTGGCTGCCCAGGGCCAGGACAACCGCGTCGAAGGGCGGCAGGGTGGTGACGCCGCGGCCGTTGCCGTTGCCGGCGCTGGCGTCCGCCTGGACCTTAACCCCGGTCTTCTGCAGATCGTCCAGGCTGAAATCGCGGCCCAGGGCCATGTTGTTGTAGATTTCCACGCCGGCGCGCTTGATGTTTTCGACTTCGGAGAAGAGCGGCGCACGCGGCAGGCGATAGGCGGGGATGCCATAGGTCATCATACCGCCCGGCTGCGGCAGCGCCTCGAAAACGCTGACGCGGTAGCCCTGCTGGGCCAGGCGCAGGCCGGCTGTCAGACCGCCAGGGCCGGCGCCCACCACTGCAACGCGCTTGCGCTGCGGCGGCCGGTAGATGGGCGGGGTCCAGGGCTGCTCGTATTCCTGGTCGGCCATGAAGCGTTTGACCATGCGGATGGCGATGGGGGTGTCAATCTGGCCGCGGCGGCATTTGTGTTCGCAGAAGGCCGGGCAGACGCGGCCGCAGATCAGCGCGAAGGGGTTGGACTCACGGTGAATCTCCAACCCTTCGGCGTAACGTCCCTGCGCGACCAGCGCCAGGTAGGCCGGCGTGTCCACCTGCGCCGGGCAGGCGTTGACGCAGCCGGCGCGCACCAGCGGCTGGCAGGCGCCGGCCGGGCAGCGCTTCTCCTCGATGTGCGCGATGTACTCATCCAGGAAGTAGCGCATGGTGCTCAGCACCGGCGATGGCGTCAGTTGGCCCAGACCGCACAGCGAACCGGTGCGCATGCCGGTTGCCAGCTCCTTGATCAGCTCCAGGTCGGCCATCGTGCCTTTGCCCTCGGTGATGCGGGTCAGCACTTCCAACATGCGCGTGCCGCCGATGCGGCAGGGGATGCACTTGCCGCAGCTCTCGGCCGCGGAGAAGGTCAGGAAGAACTTGGAGAACTCCACCATGCAGGTGTCTTCGTCCACCACGATCATGCCGCCCGACCCCATCGTCGCGCCGGCCGCGGTCAGGCTGTCATAGTCCACCGGTGTGTTGAGGTGCGTGGCCGGCAGACAGCCGCCCAGCGGGCCGCCGGTTTGCACCGCCTTGAACTTCTTGCCGTTGGGAATGCCGCCGCCCACGTCGTAGACGATCTCGCCCAGGGTGATGCCCATCGGCACCTCGACCAGGCCGGTGTTGTTGACCTTACCGGTGAGGGCAAAGACCTTGGTCCCCTTACTCTTCTCGGTGCCGATGCTGGCAAACCACTTGGCGCCGTTGGAGATGATTTGCGGCACATTGGCCCACGTTTCCACATTGTTGATATTCGTGGGCTTGCCCCACAGGCCGGAGACGGCCGGGAAGGGTGGCCGCGGCCGTGGCTCCCCGCGGCGTCCCTCGATGGAGGCCATCAGCGCGGTCTCCTCGCCGCAGACGAACGCGCCCGCGCCCTCTTTCACGGTCATGTCGAAGGAAAAGTCGCTCTCCAGGATGCGCTCGCCCAACAGGCCCAGCTCATGCGCCTGGGCAATCGCCTGCGTGAGGCGCTTGACCGCCAGCGGGTATTCCGCGCGGCAGTAAATGTAGCCGTGCGTGGCGCCAATCGCGTACGCGCCGATGATCATCCCTTCGATCACGCTGTGCGGGTCGCCCTCCAGGATCGAGCGGTCCATGAACGCGCCGGGGTCGCCCTCGTCCGCGTTGCAGATGACGTATTTGACATTGCCGGGCGCCTTGTAGCAGAACTCCCACTTCAGGCCGGCCAGGAAACCTGCGCCGCCGCGCCCGCGCAAGCCGCTGTCCTTCATCTCGCGCAGCACATCTTCCTGGCTCATGCTGGTCAACGCTTTGCCCAGCGCCTCATAGCCGCCGCGCGCAATGTACTCCTCGATGCTGTCGGGGTCAATCATGCCGCAGTTGCGCAGGGCGATGCGGAGTTGCTTGCCGTAGAATGGAATGTCCTTGTAGAAGGGCAGCGCGGCCTGGTCCTTCGGCTCATGGTAGGTCAGGCGTTCGACCACGCGTCCCTTGAGCAGGGTCTCTTCCACCAGCTCCGGCACATCGGCCGGCTGCACCTGCGTGTAGAAGATGCCTTCGGGGTAGATCATCATCACCGGGCCCATGGCGCAAAAGCCGCGGC
Source organism: Candidatus Amarolinea dominans (assembly GCA_016719785.1). NCBI lineage: Bacteria > Bacillati > Chloroflexota > Caldilineae > Caldilineales > Candidatus Amarolineaceae > Candidatus Amarolinea > Candidatus Amarolinea dominans. The sequence goes on along the minus strand of JADJYJ010000034.1, from coordinate 69,260 downwards.
AGCCCGTGGGCACCACCTCGATCTCACGCGCCAGGCCCTGGCGGGCGATCTCGGCCTGCAGGTTGTCTACCAACTCGTGCGCCCCGGAGGCGGTGCAGCCGGTGCCCCCGCACACGAGGATGTTAGCTCGAAAATTGTTTGTTGCCATCGGTTTCAGGCGCTCCTGGTCATGGTCAAAAGGCTTTGTAGACAGCCTTTTCATACGTGCTTTCCACGTTGTACTTGTGCTGCATCTCTTCACTGGCGAGCATTTCGAACAGGCCGCGCGCCAGGGGGTCGTCCACCATTTTCGCCATCGCCTGGTAGAACTCGGCCGCGGCCTTCTCACGCTGCATCGCCACCACCATCACATCCTGCGTATCGGCATCAGGCCCCAACTGCCGCGGTGCCAGGGTTTCGGCCAGCTTGAGATCAGGGATGGTCCCGCGTTCTGTGCGGCTGCGCCTGATGGCCCAGCGGATGTTGGTGGTGCGCAGACTCTCCAGCTTCTCGACATGGCCGCGTTCCTCGGCCGCCAGTTCCTCCAGCCGCGCCTTGACATGGCCGTTGCGCGCCACCAGCGCCGCGTTGCTGTAAAGCTGCACCGACTCCTGCTCGAATCGAATCGCCCGCTCAACAATCTCCTGGATTGGTGGTAGGTCTGTCATTTTGTTTTCTCCTCCATGTAGTTTCGAACGCCTCGCTCTCACCGCGAAATTGGATTCTCGCCCGCTCTCTCATGGAATCACCCCAGCTTCTCTCAACGCATTCTCCAGGGCATCGAGGGTGGTGGCGCCCGCGGCGCCTCGCGCCATCCACTGTCGCAGCCCAGCCGCCAGCCGATCGTACTCCGTCGTGTCGCCCACAGTCGCGCCGCCAATGGTCTCCTTGACACGGTTGCTATCGCCGTCGTACACGTAGCTGGCGGTGACGCCGCCGCTTATGCCGGTCAGCCGGTTCTCAGCATCGTAGGTCAGAGTCACGTCCTGGCTGCCGTTGATACGCCGCGTCGCGTTGCCGTTGGCGTCGTACCAATACTTCTGCACCCCGCCGATGTGGGTCACCGCGTGCTTGTGCGCACTGTTCTGGTAGGTCAAGGCCGCGCCCTCGAAGCTCGTGATGTTGCCCGCATTGCTGTAGGCATAGCTGCGTTGAGTGTAGCCGCCGTAGGTGGTCGAGCCGCTGGCCTGGGCTGTGCTCAGCCGATCCAGGGTGTCGTAGCTGAAGCTCTGCGTCTGGCTCCCGCCATAGGCCGCCGCATCGCTGATCTTCAGCACGTTGCCCACGTCGTCGTAGGTGTAGCTGATGTTCTGCAGATTGGTGTAGGGATCGGCGTTGCCAGCCTGCAAGCTCGCCAGGCTCAAGAACGGCTGTGGCTGATTCGTGTCGGTGACCGATGGCCGTGGCCGCGCCAAAGTCCGCTGCGTCGCGTCAGCCGCGCGCGAGCCAGGCTTGCTCAGTGGCATCGCCGCCGCTGTCGTTGAAAACAGCAGACTGCCGATGACCAGCAGATGCATGGCGACCAGCAGTCGCACGCCGCCACGCCTCTGCGCTGAACGCCTGCCAGGCTGACAAACGAACGGGGAAGGTAACGATCTCAAGGCAACGGACTCCTTCTCGACTTTCAACATGATGCCATCGCGCACACCTGAGAGCGACTTGGGCCTCTGGTGACGCCCGAAATAGATCAAAAACGAATGCTAAGGGGCCGTCATGAAATAAGCATTTCATCTGTGCCCCGTGGGCAAGCGTGGGACCTGCAACACCTATTGTATGACGGCCCCTAACCTTGCACGGCCGGCTCGATGCGTCCCACCACCCACTTCGCCGCGTGGCGTTGCCCCTTCGACTGCGCTCAGGGCAGGCGTTGGTGTCGTACTAGTGCCCCAGCAAGGTCAGGGCAGCCACAGCGTTGCTGTTGGTGCCCAGTGCTGCGTCAGTTGTTGCGGCTCGCTACCGTCCGCGTTGGCCAGAAACAAACACGTCCCGTTCGGTTTACACGAACCTGCGTAGATAAACTTGCTCGCATCTGGTGACCAGGCGAACCTGGTAGGTCCATTATCCAGGGGTAGGCGAGTCAAACCAGTACCGTCAGGATTGATGAGGTAACCGCCAAAATCGAAGAACTGGTCACCTTCAAATACAATCTTATCTCCGCGCGGCGACCAACGCGGCCGAGAGTGTTGTCCCTCGTCAGGTTCGCTTGGCAGATGGGTGATTTGCTGTAACTGAAAATCACTCAGGCGCAAGACAAAGATCACTGGCAGCCTTGTATCACCATACGCTGACATAACCAGCCGGGTGCCATCTGGGGACCACGAAACCTGGTGTGGCCCTAAGTCATGCTGTCGCGCTTCGCTCATCAACAATTGTTGCTGAGATCCATCTGGCTTCATCTCGTACAACAAGTGTCTACCATAGCTGTAGGGCCCAAGATCCTGGCGCGTAAAAATGATTTTGTCGCCTTCCAGCGACCAAGCGGGAGAAGAATCCTTGCCTGGGTCTGTGGTGAGACGCACGAAACGTTCCGGTGGGCACCCCCCCTCAATCGCTACGCACTCTGCAATGTCCAGGACGTAGATGTCTCCCGTTTCCAATGTTGTTGTGGTGTCGTATTTCCTGTAAACAAAGGCTATTTTATTACCATCCGGAGAAGCTGTCAGATCCCAAGAGCCAGCAACCTCAAATCCGTCTGGAACGTTTGTTAACCGGACACTCTCGCGTTCACAGGTACCTGCTCGCTGCACACAGCTTGCATTGACAATAGACAGATTACCACCATGTTCAAATACGAAACGACCACTCAATGGCGCTAGAGATGGCGTGGCGATAGAGAGAGCAAGATCGCTCGTCGGTGTGACGGAAGCCGCCTTTGTTGGGGTGGCGGGCGCAATGGTTGGCGCTTGGGTATCCCGGCCAGCGGCAGTCGGCGTCTCTGTGGGTCGACCAGAAGACGATGTTAACGCTGGCGGTGGTGTAGAGGGAACACATGCCCCCATGAGCAAGATCGTAGTAAGAAGCAGTAGCCAGCGGCTGAACTGCCAGTCAGATACGGAAAATCGCATGTTCACATATAGATCCCTTCGTTCACTTGGCCATCACGGCTATGGTACGATATAGGCTTGAGGATGCGCATTCGATCCCCAAATCCAGTCTGGTTGCTCAAAGTCAATCCCCATATAGATGTCTATTTGATTAGCGGACAAACCGTATCCTGTGTCGAGTGGAGTAACGATCAATACATTACCGTCGGTTACCACTTTTTCTTCCTTTCCCCCCCGCCCGCCGGGGCAAGGGGTTGGGCCCCACCCCCCCCCCCACCCGGGGGTGTGGGGCCCCCCCCCCCCCCCCCCCCCCCCGTATCTCCCTCCCCCCCCTTTCCCCCCCTCTCTTTTGGGGGGGGGCGGCCGCCCCGGCCGGGGGGAGCGGGGCGCCTTTTTTTTTTTGCCCCCCCGGGGAAGGGGCGCCCCCCCGGGGCGGGTGTGTTTTTTCTTTTCCGGCCCGCTCCCGGGCCCCCCCGCGCGCCGGGCCGCCGGGGCGCGCCCCCCCCCCCCCCCCCCCCCGGGTTTGGGGGGGGCGCCGGGGGGGCCCCCCCCCCGGGTTTGGCGCGCCGCGGAGCCAGGTGTACCTGGTCTGCCCAGGTGGTGATGGATTGGGTGGACGCGCCGGCCATGTTTTTCGACAATCCGCGTCTTCACATTCTCGGTGGCCTGAGGGATCCACGAAACGTAGAGGATTATTGGCCGCGTAGGCGTACCTGTTGAGATTTTGCGGGTTTTGCGGCTGGGGGACGATCGTATCGGCCTGCAAGAACCGCCCGACGGTCGGATCATACCACCGGGCGTTATAGAACAGCAAGCCGCTCCCGCTGTCCTTGCGCTGACCGGTGAAGTTGAACGTCGTCGGCGTCGTTTGTGCGGTATAGCGTGCGGCGCCGTAAGGCATGTAGCGCAGCTCGGTGTTGGTGTTGAGCCGCGCACCGGCGCTGGTCAGTGTCAACGCCTGCGAACCCAGATGGTCGCCCAGCAGATAGTAGAGCGTGCCGCCGCTGCTCTCGGCCACGCACATTGCCCGCATAGTAATACTTCTTGACCGTCCCGTTGTCTACTTCGTAAGTGTTGCCCACGAAGACCCGCGTGACGCCGCTGATGGTCTCTTTGACCCGGTTGCCGTCCCCATCATAGACATAGCTGGATGTGACGCCGCCGCTCATGCCGGTCAGGCGATTCTCGGCGTCATAGGTCAGCGTCACATCCTGGCTGCCCGCGATGCGCCGCGTGGCGTTCCCGTTCGCGTCGTACCAGTATTTCTGCACGCCGCCGATGTGCGTCACGGCGTGTTTGTGGGCGCCATCCTGATAGGTCAAGGCCGCGCCCTCGAAATTGGCGATGTTCCCCGCATTGTTGTAGGCATAGCTGCGCTGGGTGTAGCCACCGTAGGCGGTCAAGCCGTTGGCCTGGGCTGTGCTCAGGCGATCCAGGGTGTCGTAGGCGAAGGCCTGGGTTTGGCTGCCGCCATACGCCGCTGCATCGGCAATAGCCTGGATGTTGCCATCGTCGTCGTAGGTGTAGCTGATCTTCTGCTGGTTGTCGTAGTTCGGACTCGTGCCCGCCTTCAGGCTGACCAGGCGGAAGTTCTCGGCCGCACTGTAGGCATACTGTTGCTTCACCACCCCCGTCGTGCTGCCCAGCCGGCGTTCCGTCACCTGCCCGCGCACGTTGTAGAACGTGTCGCCCACATAGGTGTTCCAGCCGCTGACGCTCTTCAGCAAGCCCTGCGCCGTGTACGCGTAGCTGACCTGCTCGCCGATCTGCCCGCCGTTGCCGCCCGGGTATTTCTGCCACATCGGCCGATCCGCCGAGTCATACCCCCACTGCGTCACGAACGTGCCGCCGCCCGTGCCGTTGATGACCCGGCTTTCCTGCGTCACCCGCCCGCGGGCGTCATAGGTCCAGGCCACGCGGTTGTTGAGCGCACCGCCCGCATTGTAGACATCAGCCTGCGTCCGCCGCCCCAGCCCATTCGTGCCCCCGTCGTAGAGATATGCGACCAGCAAGCCGTTCGTTCCATAGGTCGCTGGCTTTGTTGCAGGGCAACTCTGATCGTTGCGGTAGTGCTTGCCCACCAGCCGGTTGTGCGAGTCGTAGTAGAAGCAAATCTGTTGCCCCCGCGCATCCGCCTGCCGCTTGAGGTTGCCTGCCCCATCGTACGCATAGCTCCATGCGCCCATGTCCGGGTCGCTCATGCTCGTCTTGCGCCCCAGTAGATCGTACCCGATCGTCGTCACCGCCCCGTCCGGCCCGGTCATCTGCGTCAGCCGGTCGGCCACGTCGTAGCTATAGCTGGCCTGCCCGTAGACCGTCGCACCCCAATTCGGCGCAGCCCCTGCTGCCAATGTCAGATCGTACTGCTTGACGCTCACCAGCCGCCCAAAAGCATCGCTCTCCGAGATCGCCTGATGGTTCGCCGCATCAATCACGGCCGTCTGCCGCTTATGGTAGTAGGTGCGCATCGTCGTGCCGTCCGCCTGCACCACCTGGATCACCCGCCCTAACCCGTCATAGGCGGTTTGCGTGCTGACCAGGCTACCCCAGTTGCTCACCGGCTCGTAGGTCCCCAGCCCAACGGTCAGGGTGTAGGGCACGCTCTGCTGCACCACCAGTCCCAGCGCGTTGTAGCGTGAGCTGACCACGCTCGACGCCTCTCCTTCCGCCTCCACCTGCAGCGCCTGCCCCAGGCCATCGTAGAAGTTGTAATCGTAACGCAGACCGTCGCCCGGACCGTCGTCGCGCAGCCAATGCTCGATCTTGAACGGTTGGTTAGCGCCGGCCATATCGGTGTAGGTGTAACGCTCGCTGGCGCCCTCGCTGAAAGTCACGTTGGGCAGGCGCAGGCTGGCCACACGCCCGAACGCATCATAGGTGTAGCGCGTCATCGCCCCATTGGCATCGGTCTCCTTCTGCAACTGACCCTTCAGCCCCACGCCGCCTGCTTCAGCGTTGATGCCGTAGTAGGCATAGCTGGTGGTCAAAGTCATCCCACCCAGGCTCGCAGTCGGCATCACGGTCACGCTCGTCGCATAGGTGGCGAAGGTGGTATCGTAACTGGTGCTGGCAACCGTGCCGTTGGCTGCGGTTTCGCTGACCAGGTTGCCCGTCGCCGCATCATAGCCGTAGAGCGCCGGCCGCAGCCAATCACTCGCGCTGGCGCTGGCGCACACCTTCGCCTGCCAAACCTCCCTCAGAAGACCCTGCGTAGGCGGCGCCTGGTGTTGGTCGAAGCCAGTGGTATCGTAGATGCGTCGCGTCTGGCCCTGGCACACGTTGCCCGCGTCCCACAGCTTCTCCTGGCCCAACCGGTTCACGATGTACTTGCCGGCGCCGATGTCCACTTTGGGATAATACCAGCGCTCCGTGCTGCGATAGAGCGTCGTGCTGTCGCTGTACTCCTTGATCCGCGTCAAATTGCCGGCTTGCACATTGCCCTGGTGGTCAGGCTCGTAGAGGTACTCGGTCTTGCGCGTCACGGGGTTGGCCCCGTCCTTGTCGTAGGTCGTTTGCAGTTCCTGGCCCAGGTAAACGAACTGCGCGCCGCCATAGACGCCCACCGTGGTTCCGCTCCAGGTGCGCACCCGCTCCGTCTGCTTCTGGTTCCCGCTCGTGCCTATCTGCCGAATCTCCTTGCCGCGGAACCCCTCGCCGGCACTCGCATCCTGATACTGATAACTGGCCCAATGGCCGGTTCCCAGGCTGGAGGGCAGTGTCTCCGTGACATAGCGATAACCCGCGGCGTCAATCTTGCCGACGTAGCTGTAGCTCCAGGTGTTCGCCTGCCCTGTCACGGTGTCGGTGACGGTGCGGGTGGCAATGACGTTGTCTGCTCCATACCCCAGGCGCACGCTGCCCCCGTAGCCGTTGTTCATCTGCTGCACCTGGCTACGTGTGTTGCTGAAAGTCGTCGCCGGCAGGCAATTGCTCAGAGCATCGTCGCTGCAACGCTGCATGCTGCGCAAGGCGTACAGACGCCGGTCGGCCACCCCGTCGTCGAAGAAATCATACCCCAGTTTATAGGCTGCGATCAGGCTGCCCCCCTGCTTCACCTTCACCGCGGTCAGCAAGCGCGTGGTGTAGTGCGCCCAGGCGCCGGTGTCGGCCGGGTCGCTCAGCGCGGCATCGGTGCGTGTGATGGCGTACGTGAAGTCAATCACACTCTGATCGCTCCCATTGTTGGGATTGTAACTGATGCGCACCAGATTCAGCTGCGACAGGTAAGTGACGGTCTCCTCGCCGCCTGCGCCGCCGTTGGCGCATGGCGAGCTGATGCGCACGCCGCGTACGCGATCGCCATAGTTGCCCGCGTGGCTATTGACATCCACCGGGTCTACCGGCAGGGCCGTATCGTATGTGTAGTTGATGCGGTTGCCCACCGGGTCCAGCACATACTGCAGCGCCCACTTGTCGCCGCGCTGCTGCCAGGTTGTGCCGCTGCAAAACCAGTCACTCAGCGCACGCTCGAAGTGATAGCGCGTGCCATCCGGCGCATAGGCATCCGCCCCTGTGCCAGCGTACAGGATGCGCCATGTGGGCGCTTCCTTCAGGTACACCGCGCCGCCGGAGCCTGCCTCGCTAAACGCCGCGCCCGCCACACGCCAGGTGTTCGGCGCACTGCCCATCAACCACGGTGTACCGTAGATGAAGCTGTCCGCGCTCAGCTTCCAGCCCGCACCCACGACCGAACTGTGGCCGCCATCTTCCGACCGGCTGCGACTGTTGAACTGCAGCGCCACGTCCGGCGTCAGCCCACCCCGCCCCGGTGGCAGACTGAGCGGGTAATCGTAGCTGGCTGAGCCGCTGAACAGGTCGTTCTGCCAGCCGCGCAGACTGGGCATGATCTCAGGGGCGAAGTTGTTGCCTTCCGCCGTCTGCGATAGGTGCGGCACAACAGCCACCAAGGCTCCTTCCATGGCATCCCAGGTCGTCGGCAGCATCTCCCACGCGCCCGTGTCCGCCCGCCACAAACAAGCGCCCGCCGACCGGCTCGCCCTCCGGGTAGTACACGGTCAACGTCACCGGCTGGCTGAAGGTGTGGATCTCGTCGCCGCTCCGCCCGCGCACCACGAACTCATGGCTGCGCTGCACATTTCCCGGCGCATTGACCGGTCGTCCCAACGACCGCGCCCACACCATCACCGTTTCCGCCACTGCACCGGGCGCAAAGGTCAGCGTAACCCGCCCCTCCTCCAGTATCACGCGGCCGCCTTCCGGCCCGATGCGGGTGGCTTGCGCGGCTGGAGGCAGCACATGTACCCCGGCCTCGGCGCTGGCGGCTGACCGTCCGTCAGCCAGGCGCAGTTCTGCCCGCACCGTCACCACATCCCCCACCCGCCGACCGCTGAGCCGCACCGGAAGCGTCACTGCATCAACGCCGCCCGCAGGCAGCGGGGCCATGACCCACGTCAGGCGGCGGGTGGCTGCATCGTACACCAGGGGAGGCGGTACTTCGGCCGGCGTCACCAGCAACCCGTCAGGCAGATCCGCCTGAAACGTGATACCCTCCACCACCTGGCGGTCGAGATTCATCACCTCCCAACGCAGCAGCACCCGCTCCCCAGCCGCGGCCGCCTCCGGACTGACCGTGGCCGCCAGGCTCAAGAACGGCTGTAGCTGGTTCATGTCCGTTGCCGATGGCCGTGTGCGCGCCAAAGTCCGCTGCGTCGCGTCAGCCGCGCGCGAGCCAGGCTTGCTCAGTGGCATCGCCGCCGCTGTCGTTGAAAACAGCAGACTGGCGATGACCAGCAGGTGCATGGCGACCAGTAGCCGCACGCCGCCACGCCTCTGCGCTGAACGCCTGCCAGGCTGACAAACGAACGGGGAAGGTAACGATCTCAAGGCAACGGACTCCTTCTCAACTTTCACCATGTGCCATGGCGCACACCTGAGAGCCATTTGGGCCCCTGGTTGCGCGAAAGTTACGCCAGAAAACAATGTATTTTCCCGATGCTTAACCTTGCACAGCCGGTTCGATGCGGCCCACCACCCACTCCTCGATGACCGCGCCCCTGATCAGATGCTCTTCGATCAGCCGGGGCACCATGGCCGGCAGCACATTGCCATACGTAACGCGCGGCTGGTTGGCCTGCTGAATGTCCACCAACGGCTCACGGGCGCACATGCCAATGCAGCCCACCGTGGCGACGTGCGCATCTATGTCGCGACCGGCCAACTCGTCCAGGATGGCGCGCATGGTGTCGCGCGCGCCGGCCGCGATGCCGCAGGTGCCCATGCCCACCGTAATCGTCGTGCCGGTGTCCAGGCGTATCTTCAAGGTCTGCTGCGCCTCCTCACGGATGCGCTTCAGATCCTCCAGTGTCTTCAGCTTTGCCATAGATTGCTCTTTCCCCTTCGGCCAGATAGTCGGCCAGCCACTGTTGCACCGCCGGGTGCGTCAGGGGAACCTCTCCCAGTTCCCCGCGCAGCTCGGCGCTGTCTATGCTAAATCGGTTGGCATCCACGACGTGCGTGTACACCATGTCGAACGCCTCGCTCCCCAACAGGACCGCCAGCAGCGTGGCCGGCATATCTCCCAACGGCGCCCGATCCCAATGACTCAACTGAAAGGTCAGCGTGACGGCCGTTCCCTGCCCCGGCTGCGAAACGATCGCCAGGTCGCCGCCGGCCCGCTGTGCGGCCGCCGCCGCCAGCGGAAGTCCCAGCCCCACGTGACGCGTGCGCCGCGTCGTGAAGAACGGGTCGGTCACTCGCCCGATCGTGGCGGCGTCCATGCCCCGGCCGTTATCCGCGATGCAAATCGTCATGCGGTCGGCCGCGCACCTCTCTTCGATCGTCACGCTGACCCGGCTGGCGCCCGCCTCACGAGCGTTTTGCACCAGGTCCAGGATGTGCAAGGATAGTTCGCGCACGCTGGTTGATCCTTACCTAAACGCTTGACGTTGTCACTGCTAGTCGCTACCATTGGTGGCAAGCCGGCCATTTTGTCATCCTCTTTCATCATACTCGACTCTCAGCTCCCACTGTCCCTTTAGTGACCGGGACTCGGAAGATCGCGAGTTATCCATTTGATTATCTCTATGCCCTCAGACCGTGGCACGCGATTGACTCGGATGCCGTCGTAATCCATCACCAGCAAATCGTGATTATCCTCAGGAAATTGTTGCACTGCCAGCCACTGACCATCAGGCGACCAACTTCTAGGTGTGAAGGACATGCCTTCAGCAACCAACATTGTTCTAATAAATCGTGTTTGCAAGTCAATAGTCTGGAGTTTGACTTGTTCGCTACCTGGCACAGATAGGTTGAATGTGATCTCCCGACTATCAACATACCAAATAGGATTGTAGAGATCGTTCGTGGCTCCGCTGATCAATATTTCGACTTCACCCGGACTTGTGATAGGAACAACAATGACGGCATAACGCACCGGATCTCGTGATTCCAATACCGTGCATAGCAGCCACTCTCCATTGCGAGATAAGAAGTAGCAACGCGGAACTGTCCCATCCCAGACAAGACGCAGGTACTCATTCCTCTCGTAGCCAAGATCCACACGCCACAACTCAGCGCGTGTCGTACCGCGGATATAATAAAAATAACGACCATCTGGAGACCAATCGAGGGGCCAAAGCCAGGTAGATTCATCGGCGCTCACCAATGTGAGTTCTTGCCCCGTCGCTAAACTGAGGGCATTTATGGTTTGAACGAAAGGTGGTTCAGATGCTGTCTGACGACTAAAGGCAATCCACTGATCATCTGGTGACCATAGAGGATAATTGACGAATCGGCCAATGTCTACTTGCGTCGCCAACAATTGATCCTGTGAACCATCCATATTCGCCAATCGCAGATCAGCCGCAAATGGATCGAGAGAGCGATCAGAAGGAAGAACAGTATAAGCGATTCTTGTTTCGTCGTATGATATGCCTGCTCGTATACCGAATCGCTGAGGATCCGAAATTGTGAAAAGCATTTGTCTGAGCTCAGGGTGACTCGCACTCGCTGCCCAAATACTCATCGTGCTATTATCATATTGCTTGTAGATTATTTTTTGCCCCGGTGGTAGAGTCGTGATCACCATGGGTATCGGCGTGGGTGAAGGCGTGTCGGTACCGTCGGGAGTCGCCGTCAATAGTCGAGTTGGCTCTACCGATGGTGTTCTGCCGGGTGTCGGAGTGTCAGTGGCTGGATGCGGAGAAACAGGGATAATGGACGTCGGCGAGGCTGTGCCGGGTATTTTAGTAGGCACGAACGTAGACGGCGTTTCAATAGGCGACTGAAACGCCTGAGGTGACGGCGCCGTATTATCCTGTATCCCTTTGAGGGATAAGATGACAGCAACGGCCAAGACAGCAAGAGCCACCGGTCCTGACAATCTGCCGACAAAAAAAAGTAGACGTTTCATCCTCAGTCTCCGGAGAATGGTTTCTGATTCTCCTGACATTCCACTTGAATATGCGTATGGTCTACCAATAAACCCCTACGCCAATCCCTGCACTTGTTTGACCATCTGCGCAGGGGTCAGGCGGCCCACCACCCGCTCATCCACCACGGCCACCGGCGCCAGGCCGCAGGAGCCGAGGCAATAGACCACCTCGAATGTGACCCGGAAATCGTCGGTGGTTTGGCTGGGGATGATCTTGAGGGTGTTGCCCAGTTCGTCAATGATCCTGGCCGCGCCTTTGACGTGGCAGGCGGTGCCGTCGCACACGCGCACGATGTGACGCCCACGGGGGTGCAAATAGAACTGCGAATAGAACGTGGCGACGCCGTAGATCTTGCTCAACGGCGTGCCGGTGCGCTCGGAGATGACTTCCAGCACCGGCGCGGGCAAATAGCCGTATTCATCCTGCGCATGCTGCAAAATGGGGATGAGCGCGCCTTTCTGATCGGCGTATTCGGCCAAAATCGGTTCTAACAGGCTCAAATCAACGGATGGCTGTGCCATGTGGGCATTCCTCTCCAATCAAGATCAATCGTTTTCTGATCGTGCAGGGCAGCCTGCCGGTCCATGTTGACACGCTGCGATTATAGCGCGGCGACCGGCCGCACCCTATGACAAAAGTCATATCCTCAAGTCAATTTGTGCAATTTGGCACAAACCTCAACCAATGTCAATGGCAAGCCGCGCCGGGCAGCGCAGCGCCGCGGCCAGTTCCGGGATGGTGAGCGCGGTCAGGCGAACCCGTGTGCGTCCGATCATTTCGTTCAGGCGGTGCGCGTCGCCGTTTTGCACCAGGGGCCAGGCGCCCAGCATGGGGAATTGCGCTCGCGCCTGCGCCGGGGTCAGACGGGCGGAGATTTCGAGCGCCGGCGCGGCGAGATCGGGCGGCACGAAGCCCAGGTTGGCAAGCAGGCTGAAACTGGGGCGATCCACATGGCAGGGAATGACCAGGCCGCCCAGCGCGTTGACCTGCGCGGTCGCCTCCTCGATGCTGAACGCGGTGGAGGTGAGCAGAAGGGGTGTGTGGTGACGGATGAACTCGCCCGTTGCGTCCACCACGAACTGCCCGCCGAAATGCTCCGGATCATTCATGAGCGGCGGCAGGCTGGCATCCACCCGCGCCTGCCAGGCGAAGGCGGCCGCGTTATTGTCGAACAGGCAGAGCAGGTGAACCTCCTCCCGCGTCTGCACCTCCATCCCCGGCCAGACCGTCAGCGGCGTGCCGGCCGCGGCCCGCTGCACCGCCTCGACGTTGTGCGTGGCGTTATGATCGGTCACTGCGATCAAGTCCAGCCCCAGCGCCAACGCCCGGCGCACGATCAGCGGCGGGATCATCTCCACCTCCGCGCAGGGCGACAACACCGTGTGCAGATGCAAATCACAGCGAACCCAGCGCCCCTCAGACCCCCAATCGAAGATCAGAGATCCGAGATCAGAGATCGGGTACGTGGAAGACGGGAGTTGGCTGGTCTCCGCTCTCACTCCCCCCTCACCCCCATGCCCGCCAACTGCCCCACCACCGTGAATGTGCCGGCCGGGGTGCTGAACAGGGGGACATTCTCCTGTTCGGCGCGGGCCAGGGTTTCGGCGCTGATGGTCGCGCCCTCGGTGATGATGACGCCGGCCAGGTTGAGCAGGCTGGCCACCGCAACCACATTGGGGTGCGCCTGCAGCGTAACCCACAAGGCGCCGGCTTTTGCGGCCGCCATCACGCAGCTCAACAGGTCGGCCGCATAGCCGCTGAGCACCGGGCGGTCCAGCGAAGTCGTGGGGGTCATCAGGGTTAGTTTGAGTGCATCTGCGATTTCCTGCAATTGCATCTGATCTCTCCGTCATATCTCGCAAAACCAGGGGCTACGTGTGGTTGCCGACGAGGAAAACGGCGCGCAAGGTGGTGCCGCGTCCCAGGGCTGAGTCCATCTCGACCGAGTCACTGTAGCGCTTGATGTTGGTAAGCCCCATGCCGGCGCCAAAGCCCAACTCGCGCACCCAATCCAGCGCCGTGGTAAAGCCGGGTGCAAAGGCCATCTCGATATCGGCAATGCCCGGGCCGTCGTCCGCGGCGCTGAGGGTGATGCGATGGGGGCTGATCTCGACGCGCAGCTCACCGCCATGGGTGGCGTGGATGACCAGGTTCAGCTCGGCCTCGTAGGCGGTGATTGCCAGGCGCCGCACCAGGGCCGGATTGGCGCCCAGGCGTTCCAGCGCACGCTTGACCTTGCTGGACGCCTCGCCCCCGCGCGTAAAATCACGTGGAGCCACCTGATAGCGTAGCAGCAGGCTGGTCTCATCCGACACAATGTCATCGAAGATGTGGCTGGCGCGGTAGCGGCGCATCTCCTCGTCCTGCAGGCGGCGGTTGAGGGTGCGCAGCAGCCCGCGCGTGATGTCGCTGGCGGTGACGATGCCGACCAGGCTACCGGCGTCGTCCAGCACCGGCAGACGGCCATAGCCGTGCTGGGCAAACAGATTGACCGCCTTGACGGCCCGGTCATCGGTGCGCACCGCCATCACCGTCGGCGTCATGTGATCGGCCACCCGGTCATCGGCGCGCTGGTCTGCCAGTGCTTTGATCAGGTCCTGGATGCTGATGATGCCGAGTAGGCGCCCATCCGCGGGGTCCACCACCGGCGTGCCGGAGATGCGCCGTGTGCGCATGATCTCCATCAACTCGGCCAGCGGCGTGTCCGGGGTCACGGTGATCGGCGTGGCGGTCATCACCTCCTGCACGCGCAACTCATAGACCAGTTCCTGCACGCGGGTCAGTTCGTCCCGTTCTGGGGCGGTGATAGCCGTGACGGCTGCGTTTGTCATCACGGCTGCTCAGGTCGAAAGTCGGCCAGGCGGTTGTTGGGCAATCCCGCCTGATAGAGGAGACCGCAGGCCTGGTACATGCTATAGTCGCAGGCGATGAGGGGAATGTGCAGCTCGTCGGCCAGCTCGATCGTGGCTGACGGCGGCTGCTTGCCGCGCACGAAGACGATGGCGCCGACGTTGGCCATTTCAGCCGTGCGCACCACCTGCTGGTTGGTCAGCCCGGTGAACAGCAGGCTGTTGCCGTCCGTGGTGAAGGCCAGGACGTCGCTCATCAGGTCGGCGGCCCCGCCAGAGGTCAACTCCAGCTCTGGGTTGTCGGTGTTGTTGACAATGCGGCCGTTGAGGATACGGAGAATTTCGTGTAGTTGCATACAGTCTGATCGTTCCAATCGCTGGCTCAGGCCGGCGGCATGGCCGTGATCTCACGCGCGCGGATGAGCAGAACCAGTTCCCCCATACTTGGGGGCCAGGGGGCCCGTGATCTCACGCGCGCGGATGAGCAGGACCGGCACCGTGGCCTGGCGCAGCAGCTTATCGGCGACGCTGCCGAAGACCCAACGGTTGATGCCAGAACGACCGTGGGTTGACATAACGATTAAGTCGGCTTGAACAGCGGCCGCCAGGGCCAGAACTTCTTCGGCCGGATGGCCGTAGCGGACATCAACATGGCAAGGGGCGCCCCAGTCATTGATCTGCGCGGCCACCTGTGTCAGGTACGCGCGCAGATCGAGCTCCAGTTGTTCCAGCTCACGTCGCGCCATGTCCAGGTGGTCTTGTGAAATGTAGAATGGGTAAAGGCTGACCATCGTGACGGAGCGGTCCTGCAGCAAGGGCGCGACCGACAGCAGATAGACATCAACCGGTTCAGGGCTGGCTGCAACCAGCGCCTGGACGTGTGGCAGAGCCTGCTCGGCAAATGCAGAGCCATCGAGCGGTACCAGAATATGGCGATACATAACTCCCTCCCTCGTCACCGATTATAGCGACGCGGAGACCGCGATGCTATGATTGGGGTCATAGGGCAGGGAGCAGAGGGCAGAGATCAGAGATCAGAGATCAGAGAGCAGAGATCAGCAGCAGTTCCAAATGTAGCCTGGTTTTTAACCACAGAGATCACAAAGAACGCAGAGAGGTGGCCGATTTGCGTCTGATCTGCCGTTTCTTTGTGTTCTCTGTGCTCTTTGTGGTTGAATGTGTGCTACATTTGGAACTGCTGAGAGATCAGAGGGCAGAGATCAGAGAACTCAGAGAGGAATGCTGAACGAGGACGATCTTTTGTGAAAACGCCGGGAATGCTGGCGATTTTCTGCGAAAACGCGTCACTACTCAGCCTGCCCCTGGCATCGGATGAATCCGACGCCTGATACCCCTGGAAACCCGCTTCAGCGGATTGCGGACGGCGTTTCGAACCTGCTTCAGCAGGTTTTCGCTATTTCAGCCGCCGATTTCAATCGGTGGCTGAAATCGGTGAGCGAAAGTGTGAGCCGCAGACTCTGGCCCGCACATCATTCGTCTTTCACGCACCTGATCTCCGATCTCTAATCTCCGGTCTCCACTCAGTATCCTTACTTGACGCCAGCTTTGGCTAGAATTTCCAGGGTTTCTGCACCGAGTACGAGCCGAATGTCCAGGTTGGCCTGGTCAGGCGGTGGATTGCGCACTTCGGAGGCGGTGACGTTGAAGATGGTTGCCAGTTGCCCCAGGGTGTAACGCTTATCGGTGTAGGTCATCAGGGTGGCGCGTGCGTAGGTCGAAACATCGGCGTCGCCCAGTTGCTCAACCACGAAGCCGAGCGATTGCAGCCAGGTGGCTGTGCGGCGCGCCAGGCCGGGCGTTTCGGTGCCGTTCAGGAGGATGATCCTGGCATTTTCGGTCGTCAGGCGTTGACGATCGAGGGTGACGGTTGTGGTGGGCGCCGTCGTGCCGGTGATGGGTTGACCGCCGGCGAGCGGGGGCGGCGTCCCTTCCGGCATCACGATTGGCGTGGCGAACAGGCGATCCACCACCGCGCGAATCTTGTCGCGATCGGGGATGAGAATCCACGCACCAGCTTCCGAATAGGTGCATTCGCCCAGGGAGCAATCAATGACAGCCTGCTCGATCTGATCGAAGTCCACCTGGCGCCCCAACTCGGCCAGGGCCAGCAGACGATCGAGCGGAAGGTCGGTCTGCACCGATTGGGCCAGGGAGCGCACCAGGCCGGGCAGATTGCGGATAAGGGTGGGCAGCATGCCCTGGCTGAGAATCTTGTTCTTGAGGGCCAGGATCACCTGCTGCTGGCGCCGGGCGCGGCCAAAGTCGTTATCAACGTGGCGCGTGCGCGCGTATTTCAAGGCCAGGGTGCCATCCATGTGCTGCAACCCCTTGGGGATGAACAGCGGATCGAACCCGTAGTCGTCACTGGGATAGGTTGGATCGTTCAGATCACGCGGTACATCAATGTCAAGGCCACCGACGTAATCAATGATCTCGCGGAAGCCTTCGAAGTTGAGGCGCACATAGTAATGAACCGGGTAACCGATCAGTTCGCTGACCGTTTGCTTGGCCAGCGCCGGCCCGCCGCCGGGATAGTCCTTGAGATCACCGATGCGGTGCGCGGTATTGATCTTGTTGTAGATCTCGTAGCCGGGAATCTTGACCCAGGTGTCGCGGGGAATCGAGAGCATGCCAACCTGACCGTGCGCAGGGTCAATGGTGATCAGCATCATGCTATCGGTCAGGCCGGGAATGGTCTGGGAAGGGCGTTGATCCACGCCCAGGATCAGGATGTTGACGCGTTCAAGTCGCGAGACATCCCAGGTTGGCGCCGGCTGCACGACAGACGCCGGTTCGTCGGGGCTGGGTGTCTGCACCGGATCCGACGCGCTGGATGCGCCATTTTGTCCCGGTAGCGGCAGATTGCTGAAGGTGATGGCCGGCAGCTGGGAGGTTTGGGCAATCACCTCGCGTGCCCAGTGGAAGAGTAGGAAGCCAGCGTAAACAAACGTGAACAGGAAAGCGGCCAGGAGCACAGTCAGCACCAAGCTGGCCCACCGTGAACTACGTGGGGCAGCCACAGGCCGCGGACGCATCGTACTCAGGCTATTGATCGTTTTCGATGTCGAACTCATGGCGGCGATTATAGCACACACGCACAAGGTACCCAAATGGCCGTCAGGAATTCCAAATGTGGTTGCTGAAGACATCTGGAGACATCTGGAATGAAGGTTTTAGCCGGTTATTGGGCACTTGAGAACCCTGTGGCAGACCGGCTGAAGCCTCGATTCCGGGTACAGTCACGGGAATGCGCCTAGCGCGGAATGTCCGCCCGATAGAGCGCGGTGCTGGTCAGCAGGAAGAAACGCGCGCCTGGCTCATCCACGAACAGGCTGCGTAAGCCGCGCAGTTTTTGTCCGTCCGCCTCGCGGAATTGGCGCGTGTAGACGCCGTTCTTGTCGAACTGGAAGATGCCGCCGTTGCCGGCTGCGCCCACGTAGAGGTTGCTCACCTCCACGCCGCCGTCAATGCCAACGAATAGCCCAACCGGCTCTTGCAGCGGGTCGGGGAGACCCTGCAGCGAGAATGGTTCGGCCTGACCGCTGCGGAATTTTTGCACGCTGCCATTGGCGAGCAAAATCCAGACGTTGCCATCAATACCCATGTCTACGGCGCCGGTCAGGTCAATCGGTGTTGTCGGCGGGAAGTATTGCTCTGGCGCCGAATCGTAGGCCAGGTCAGCGCCTGGGCGATACTTGAGAACCTGCTGGAGGGTGCTATCGAGCACATAGAAATTGCCCGCGTAGCTGGCAGTCAGGCGCGGGCCTTTCCACATATCGCGCATGGCCACCGGTCGCGCCTTCAGTTCCCACGGCGCACGGAATTCATACAGCATACCGGTGGCATCCAGCACGAGTAGGGTTGAATCGGTGCGCGGGCCAACCGGCGGCGCCCACACCATGTCAATCAATTCACCGACGACGAGTGAGCCAACCGACTGTCCTCGCGTCACGAGCGGGCCGCCGTCATTGGGCTGCAGACCGTCGCCCTGTTGGTTGAGCCGATAACGCTCCACGGTGTCGCGCCCGCGGTCGAGGATGAAAATATCGGCTCCATCCACCAGCACGCGTGCCAACTCGCGCCCGGTGCCCTCGAATTCCTTCAGCGGCGCCACCAGGTAGAGCGGCACGACCCGATTGACGCGATCCAGTTCGGCCCGGACACGCCCCTGCACATCTTGCGCCTCTAAGTTGCCCGGCTTGAGGGCCAGTGCATCGGTGATCTTCGTCTGGGCGGTGGTGAGCTGGGCACGCGCCTGCGTTTCATCCAGCGACGCCACGGCCGCGATGGTTGTCTGCGCTTCGTCCAGCAGCGATTGGAAGCGCTGTTCGCGATCGCGCGCGCGCAGCACATACATCACCGCGACGATCGTCAGGATGATGATCGGAATAGCAATCGCCAGGATCAACGGCAGCCGCGAACGCGAGGCGGGTTGGGCGGGCGGACGCGGGCGTGGTGGACGCGCCGCGGCCGCCGGTGCTGCACTGGTCTTGGGAGCGGGCGCCATAGCGCCGGTGGGGGGCCGCGTGGCGCCGCTCTTGCCGGGGGTATCCGGCAGGACGCGTTTGATGAGCGTGCGCCCGGCTTCTATGAGGTTGCTGCCACCCGGCTGACGCGCGTCGGTGCGGCTCGGTTGGCGCGGCGCGGCGGTCGGCGGCGCGGTCACGGTGGGCGCAGCCAACTCGGCATCCTCCCACCAGGCATCTTCATCGGCCCAATCGGCGTTGCTGCTTTCCTCATCGTCTGTCACCAGGGGGATGACAAGAGGGCGTTCTGTCGTCGCTGCTGCCTTGCTGCTGGTTGCTGGCGCTGCTGTAGTTGGCTGGGTGCGTCCCGGCGACGGGGCTGCTGTACTGGCGCTCTCTTTGACCATGACGATCAGGGCCGTCAGGTGCGCATCTTCGGCTAGTTGCACCAGGTAATCGGTGATGGTGGTGAGCCTGGGGGCTGTGGCCGCGCTGGCCAGCGCTTCCAGGCCGGCCTGCGTGGCCCAGTCGCTCTCCAGCAGCAGAATGACGTTGCCCGGCTCGATGCGCGTGTGGTAGAGGTCAATCATCGGTGCATTGTCGTCGCCCAGCGCGTCCTGCGGCGGTTCGGCGTAGACCGGGAACATCTCAACGGTGGCCGGGTGCGTGACCATGACCGTGGCCGGGCCAGCCTGTGCCAGATAGACGTGATCCTGCCACAGCGCCACGCAGCTCATGCCGCCACGCCAGCGCTGATCTCCGCTGCGGCCGGCGTTAGCCTCGCTCAGCAGGCGGTGCCCCTGTGACACGGCCGTGTGCAGGATGTCGTCCACGTTGCCCGATGTGTTGTAATAGGTGGACTGCACCTCGCTGAGGACCTGACGGTAGAGCCGGCTGCGTCCATCCTGCGGTCCGGTTAACTCTAAGAGGAGGTACAGGTTGCCTTTGGCTTCGCCTGGCTCCACAGCGCGCACGTTGGGGGCGTGGTCGCGGCGCTGACCGCGGGCGACTTCTAACTGACCGATGGTTGTTTGCAAAACGGTGCTCATGGTTTACCTCCCCTGTACGGGCGGTCTGCGTGTTCATACTGTCTGTGCTGACTGCCCGGCGGGCAGCCTGGGTTTATGCTTCGGCTTGGATGATGGGCGCCGCCGCGTGCAGCAGGCGTTCGATGCGTTCCGGCGCCACTTGGCGATAAGTGAAGTAACGCTGTAGCGCGGCTTGCGGCGTTAGCTCTTCGATACTTCCGGTGTCGCCAGACAGACGCAGGCGTACACTGCGCCGGACATCGTGCGTCAAGGTTGCGACATGAAAGGCCGGCGCCAGCGCCTTGCTGATCTGTTGATCGTCAATGAACTTCTCGATCTCCGGCGTGGTGTGGATGATCAACTTGACCACCGCGTCCGTGATCGGTTGGCGCTCGATGGCGGCGATGATCGCGGCGGTCGGCTCGTCCGCGGGCGCTTCCACATTGATGCTGACAAACGGCCGGGCGTTGACCTTGTGAAAGCGCCAGTTTGCCCTCTGCCCTGGCTCACTGAGTTCGACCATGACAAAACCCTTGTCCTCGCCCGCCTCGCCGAAATCAATCCGCTCCAGGCTGCCGGGGTAGACGATGGGCGGATCCGCGTCCAGGCTTTGGTGCTTGTGAATGTGCCCCATGGCCACGTAGCTGAGTAACGGATGGGAGACCAGGCTGCGCGGCAACGTCAGGTCATAGCCCAGCATCACGCTGCGCTCAGAGCCAAAGACCGCGCCCTGCACGGTGCCGTGGGCCGTCATGATCGCGGGCAGATCGGGGCGCAGTTTGGCGAAGAGGGTGCTGAGCACTGTATCCAATTTGCCCAGCAGGGTCTGGTTGATTTCTTCCAGGCTCAGGCCGGTGTACTGGTCGCGGGTGAGCAGGGCGCTGCGCGTCACCCAGGGCAACGCCACCAGTTGCAGAGCGCCGTGCCGCGTCGTGATGGTGAACAGATCCGGTTTGCGGGCCACGATCACGCCGGGAACTTCGAGGGTATTGAAAATTTCCAGGCTGTGCGCCTGACTGCTGGCATTGGGCACGTCATGGTTGCCCACCAGGAGAAAGACCGGGATTTGATGGGTGACCGCCAGGTGATGAATACGCCGGGCAAATTCACGCTGGTAGGTTGGGCTGGGATCGCGTGTCTTGAACGCGTCGCCGGCGAAGAGAACCAGGTCAACCGGGCCGGGTCCCTCTTCCTGCACGGCGTAGGCGATCAGTTCATCGAACACGCGCAGGAAATCGAGCGCGCGCGTCGAAAGGCCGGTCTCAGGATCGAGGCGGCCATAGTTCTCAACACCCAGGTGCAGATCGGCGAAGTGTAAGACACGAATCATGTTACCATTTTACTACGATATGCAAAAAGCGTAAAGTAGCGGACGCGGTCAACCGCTATGCGTGGACGACCGCAAGAGTGCCGCCTGAGCAGTTACCCGCAAGAACAGAAAGATGTGCCTTGACACGCCTTAGCGCTTGCCGGTCAGGGCGCCGGTGACTTCCTGGCGGTTGTGGAAAAGCTGGCGCGCACCGAGCACGCGGTACGCGGCTTCGAGGCCCTTCAGTGCCCGCGCCACCAGGATTTCCGCGTGTTGTTCCGGCAGTTTGAGGGTGATGAAGCCCAGACCCCCGCCTTGCAGCCAGGCGGCCGCACGCGTCATCACTTGCACCGAGGCCAGGGCGTCCATGCGCAGGTCATTGGTGATGACCACGAAGCGCTGCGCGCCCGGATCGAAATTTTGCACCAGGCCGCGCACATGGCGCACGCCGGGCATGTTCAGCAGGCGGCCGTCCAGGTCTGCCGGGTCAAGAGCGACGACATCGAGACCGCGCAGGCGCAGGATGCGTGTCCAGCCGCCGGGCGCCGCTCCCAGGTCGAGTGCGGCGCCGCGCGTGGGCAGTTCCAGTTTGAAGACGTCCAGCGCCTCCAGCAGCTTGAACTCGCTGCGGCTGATCTGCTCGCCCTCCTCACGGGCAAAGCGCATCTGGCCGCCCGACCAGGTGCTCAAATTCAGGCCGACCGGCGAGATCCCCAGGTAGGCTCGCTCCGCGGTGGCCGTCAGCGAGAGCACCTGGGCCGGCGCCCGCACATCGAGCGGCGCGCCGGTCAGCGTTTGCAGGAGGGCAGCCAGGCGCTGGTTGATATCAAAACGCGCCAGGGGCCAGGGGCCAGCGCCTACCAGGCGGCTCTGCACCGAAAAGGGGAGGTCAGCGTCCAGCCGCGCCGCCAGCGGCCTGGCGACATCTTCCAGACGGCTGAGGCCCGGCTCACCGCCCAGGAGCGGCGCCACCGCATGCACAGGGTGTACGTGCCGTACCCAGATGGGCGGCGCGTGTTGCCAGGCCGGCAGCAGGGTCTGCATCGGATCGGTCACCGCGACCAGCAGCGTGCCAGGTTCCAGCCGGCGCACCACCTCGGCGCCCGCGGCGGCGCGGCGCACCTCCGCGACAGCGGCTGCCTCCGAAGCAGGCGCCGCTGAGAGAATCACATGATCCGCAGTGTGGGTATTTTCCATGCCCGGATTGTACTCTGCCTGCAGGCTGGCTGCAAACCATGCGTGGCTGGCGCCGCGCTGACTTGCCGCCGCCCGCTGCGCGGTGTTACAATAGCTGCTATGATGGATGTGCAGGCGGCCGTGGCCGCAGCGATCAGCGCCTCAGCGCTGTTCGACCCGGACGAGTTGCTGGTGGTGGGCGTCTCAGGCGGCGCTGATTCGCTGTGCCTGCTGCACGTCCTTTGCGCTCTGCCGCCTGCGTTTGCGCCGCGCGTTCATGTCGCTCACCTGCACCATGGCCTGCGGGGCGCGGAGGCCGATGCCGACGCGGCCTTTGTCGCCGGCCTGGCCGCGGCCTGGCGCCTGCCCTGCAGCGTCGGTCAGGCCGATGTCGGTGCGCAGGCGCGCGGCGCCGGTCTTTCGCTGGAAGAAGCCGGCCGCCGCGCCCGCTACACCTTTCTGGGCACGGTTGCGCAGTCTGTTGGCGCCCGCACCGTGGCCGTGGCGCACAACGCCGATGACCAGGTAGAAACCATCCTCATGCACTTCTTGCGCGGCAGCGGTTTGTCCGGCCTGCGCGGCATGTTGCCGCTCAGCCCGCTGCCCCGGCCGCCCTGGGGGCGCGCGGTGGTAGATCGCCCACTGGAGACACGGGCCGGCGCGCCGGCTGCTGTGGACTTGCGCCTGGCGCGCCCCTTGCTTGACGTTCCCCGGCCGGACATCGAAGCGTACTGCCGCGAACACGGTTTGACGCCGCGCGTCGATCGCACCAATCTCGATGTCACCCTCTTCCGCAATCGCCTGCGCCATGAACTGCTGCCTTTGCTGGAAACCTATAACCCCGGCGTGCGCGCGGCCCTGCGGCGATCGGCGCAGGTGGTCAGCGATGAACAGCAGGTGCTGCGCGAGCTGCTGGCGACCCTCTGGCCGCAGGTGGTTACGCACAGCGACGCCGGCGCGGTCACGTTCGCGTTGGCGCCCTGGCGCCAGTTGCAGGTGGCCTGGCAGCGCAGCCTGCTGCGCGAGGCCATCCACCGTCTGCGGCCCGGCCTGCGCGATGTCGGCTTCGAGCATGTGGAACGGGCGCGCCGCCTGCTCATCAGCCCCGCCTGCGCCACCGGTCATCGTGTAACCCTGCCGCGCGGGCTGGTACTGACGGTCGGCTATGCCTCGTTCACGCTGGCGGATGACCAGGCCCGGCCGGATGATCACGCCGGGCCACAGTTGCTTGTACTCGCACTGCCGGTCGCCGTGCCGGGCGTGACCTGCCTGCCGGCAAGCAGTTGGCGGCTTGAGGCCGAGATGCGGCGGCCGACTGAGTTGCCGCTCGCCTGGCGAACAGAGCCGCAGCCCTGGCGCGCCTTTCTCGACGCCGATGTGATTGGCCCGGCGCCGTTTCTGCGCGCACGCCAGCCGGGCGATTGGTTGTACCCGCTCGGCCTGGGCGGTCACCGCACCTCCCTCAATGCCTTCATGATCAATCACAAGCTGCCGGCCGCGCTGCGCTCCCGCTGGCCGTTGTTGGTCGGCGCACAGGGCATCGCCTGGCTTTGCGGCCTGCGCCCAGACGAGCGCGCACGGGTACAGCCGGGCACGCAGCGGGTGCTGTGCCTGACCTGGCGCTACCTGCCTGCGGAGACCTTGTTTGAGCACGGGGAATAGGACGAGGATGACGAGGAGATGAATATGAAAGAGCCGCACGTGGTGCTGAAGCCGGGCAAGGACAAGCCGCTGCGCCAGCGTCATCCCTGGGTGTTTTCCGGCGCGCTGGCGCACATCGTGGGGGAGCCGGCCGATGGGGACGTGGTGCCGGTACTCGATGCGAACGGGCAATGGCTGGCCCGCGGCTACCTCAACCGCCGTTCGCAGATCACGCTGCGCCTGCTGACCTGGCAGCAGGACGAGGCCGTGGACGACGAATTTTGGCGCCGTCGTCTGCAGCAGGCCATCCGCGCGCGTCAAGCCCTGGCCGCCAGTCAGACCACCGACGCCTATCGCCTGGTCAACGCCGAAAGCGACGGCTTGCCTGGCCTGATCGTTGACCGCTATGGCGACTGGCTGGTGGTGCAATTGCTGACGGTTGGTGTGGCGCAGCGCCAGGCCCTGCTTGTGCGCCTGCTGAACGAACTGCTGGCCCCGATGGGCATCTACGAACGCTCCGATGTGGATGTGCGCAGCCATGAGGGTTTACCGCCCGTCAGCGGGCTGCTGTCAGGCGCGGCGCCGCCGGCGCCGTTGTGGGTGTCCGAGAATGGACTCCAGTTTGGGGTCAGCCTGGCCGAGGGTCAAAAAACTGGCTTCTACCTGGATCAGCGCGAGAACCGTGCGCACTTCGCCGTCACGTTGGCAACGATGCCGGGTGCGCGGGTGTTGAACTGCTTTTCCTACAGCGGCGCCTTTGGCGTTTACGCGTTGACCGCGGGCGCTGCTCATGTCACCAACCTGGATAGTTCGTACGCCGCGCTCCTGTTGGCCGAGGAGAATCTGCGCCGCAACCGCTTCGACCCCGATACGCAGGCGGACGGTTTGGCGGGTGATGTCTTCCAGGTGCTGCGTGACCTGCGCGGCCAGCGGGCCAGTTTCGATGCCGTTATCCTCGATCCGCCCAAATTTGCCCATGCCCAGGCGCAGGTGTCCGCGGCTACGCGTGGTTACAAGGACATCAACCTGCTGGCGCTGCACCTGCTGCGTCCCGGCGGTTTACTGGCGACCTTCTCCTGCTCCGGCCTGGTCAGCGCCGATCTGTTCCAAAAAGTGATCTTCGGCGCTGCGCTCGATGCCGGCCGCGAGGCGCAGATCATCGGGCGCTTCACGCACAGCGCCGACCATCCCGTGCTCCTGAGCTTTCCGGAAGGGGAGTATCTCAAAGGGCTGCTCTGTCGTGTCTGGTAATTACGCGACGACGGTCGGTTCGGCCATGTCGCCATCCCACCAGGCATGCGTCATGCGCACCGAGTTGAACGCCGCGCCCACCCGGCCGTGGCGATCGAGGACGATCAGCCCGGCCCAGCCGCCCGTTCGTGCGGCCAGAAAGGCCAGGGCCGCCTGCGCGGCGGCCTGCGGATCAAGACCCCGCTCCAACGCTTCCACGGCGCGGCGTGCCAACACCACCCGTGCAATCGTTTCACCCCAGCCAGTGGTGACGCAGCCGCCGGCCTGACTGTCAGCATAATAACCACAGCCCGGCAGGGGTGAATCGCCCACGCGCCCTGGTTTTTTCCACGACATGCCACCGGTGGAGCAGGCCGCGGCCAGGTTGCCGTGGATATCGAGAGCCACCGCGCCCACCGTGTCGGCCACCGCGCCCCGCTGCTCGGCCGCAAGAGTGGCAGCGAAGTTGGCCTGCTGCACATGCGCAAACTCCTGTGTGCGTGCAGGCGTCAGCAGCGCCTCGGTTGACACGGCGGCGACGCCCTGCGCCTGCGCAAAGGCCTGTGCGCCCTCGGCTGCGAACAGGATGTGCTCGCTCCTCTCCATGACCAGGCGGGCGACGGCAATGGGGTTGGCCACATGGGTGATGCTTGCCACGGCGCCCACGCGCAGATCGCGGCCATCCATCAGGCCGGCGTCCATCTCGATCGTGCCGGCGCTGGTCAGGCAGGAGCCGCGGCCGGCATTGAAGGCGGGCAAGTCTTCCAGGATCATGACGGCCGCTTGCGCCGCATCCAGGGCCGACTCGCCGCGCGCCAGCAACGCATAGCCTGCCGTCACCGCTTGTCGAATTCCGGCCGCATGGGGGGCACGCTGGGCCTCGCGAATGTTGCCGGCGCCGCCATGAACGATGATGGCAAATGGCATTCGAATCTCCTTTTCGTTGCTGTGCGCAACGGACAAAAAGAACCGGTTTGCAGGCCGCTGGTAGAATCTACCTGGCTGCAAACCGGATCAAGGGCTTGTCAAGAAACAACGTTCAGTTCTTGGAATTACGCGGTCTGGCGCAAGCGCAACGTACGCACAACGATGTCTTCCTGCTCATTGCGGAAGTCGTCTGTCCGTCGGTGCTCGCGATCCTTTTCCGTGCGTTTCTGACGGCGGGTGTCCTGCTCCACATCCTGGTCCATGGCGGCCTGCAGGGCCAGGGCCATCGCAGTGGGGCCGGCTTCTTCGCCGTCCTTCAGATAGTCCAACCACTCCTCTTTCCCGCGCTCGCGTTGGTTACCGCCGCGGTCACGTCGGGGACGACGATCGCCGCGATCAGCGCCGTTGCTACCGCTACTGCCGCTTCCGCCGCTTCCGCCGCCACCACCGCGCTCAGCACGGTTACCGCCGCTGCGTGGCTCACGCTCGCGTCGAGCGCCGCCCATGTCGGGCATTTCTTCGTCGGACCGTCCGCGTCCGCGGCTGGCAGCCTCGCTCATGCGCGCACGGTCACTCATCTCCTCGAGCGTCGGCTCCGGTGGCGCTACCAGTGCGGTTTCTTCTGGTCGCAGCCCCTTCAGGCTGAGGTCAATGCGCTGGCGGCGGCGATCCAGGCTGACAATTCTAACCTCGACCTCATCGCCCACATTCGCCACATCTTCGACGCGGCGCACGAAGCCGTCTGACATCTCGCGGATGTGCAGCATGGCGTCACGGCCGATGCCGATGTCCAGGAAGGCGGCGTAGGGCACGACTCGAGTCACGGTGCCAGTGACGAGATCGCCCTCTTGCAGGTCGCGGATGGTCTTGGTGCCCGGCTCGATCAGGGTCAGACTGATACGATTACGATCGCGGTCCAGTTCTTTGATCCACGCCTTGACCGGGTCGCCCTCTTTGAGGCGGTCACTGACCTTGCCCACGCGGCCGGTGGAGAGTTCAGAGATGTGAACTAAGCCATCGGTGCCCACGCCGATGTCAATGAACGCGCCAAACTCGGCGACGCGGCGTACCACACCGTCAATCTCCATGCCCACACTGAGAACTTTGACAACTTTTTTAGGTGGGATCACGCGAATGGGGAGGTTGCCAGGGCCATTACCGCGATTGCGGCGTCGGCGCCCGCTGCGCTCAGCGGAACCCTCCTGGGCTTCGGGTCTTTCGGTCTCATCCGGAGTCTCTGTCACTGTGACCGCCGTGTCTTCTTCTGCGGCTGGCGCCACGACTGCGCTCATCGTGTCAGCAGAACCCTCCTGGGCGTTGGGTTTCCTGGTCTCATCCGGAGTCTCTGTCACTGTGACCGCCGTGGCTTCTTCTGCGGCTGCTGCCACGACTGCGCTCATCGTGTCAGCAGAACCCTCCTGGGCGTTGGGTTTCCTGGTCTCATCGGGAGTCTCTGTCACTGCGGCCGCAATGGTTTCTTCTGCGGCTGGTGTCACGACTACGCTCATCGTGTCACTGGAGGCGGTCATGTCGTTTGGTTCCTGAAGATTTTCCTGCACTGTGCTTCCTCACTTCATACCCAGGCGCCGCTGTGAAAGACGGCGCCTGACTCATTTCTCACACCCATGGGTACCAGGATCAAGAATTTTTGACTGTCTGGTTCAACGGCCCACGGGGTGGCAGTGTTCTGACACTTATTCAATTCTCGTTCCTCGCGCCATTCATGCGCGCTGGCCATGCCGAAGCGAGTGCTTGAGTTGACTCTTGTCCACGCAAGGAAGAGCACTGCATGATCAACGGATATGGTGGGCATAGGGGCGTGCGAACAATTATACTATTCTAGCAATTAACGTGGGCCATTATACAGACGTTCGTGCCTCATGTCAAACCCACAAACCGCCCTTGTCAAGCCAATGGCCCCTGTCAGTCAGGCTACCGGTTCACCCGTGGGAGGCGGAGATGCGGCCCGGCGCAGGCGATAGGTGAACACCGCCAAGCCGGCCAGACCCGCGGCCAGCGAAAAAAACTGTCCCAACGTCAAACCCAGGGCCAGCGGCGTGCCCAGGCGGATGAACTCGACCAGAAACCGTCCGAGCGGATAGGCCACGACGTAGAGGTTGAAAATGGAGCCGGGCGGCCATTGCCTGGAGAAGCGCCGTGCCAGCCACAGCAGAACCAAGCCAACGCCCAGATTCCAGAGCGATTCGTACAAAAAGGTAGGATGAAAGCGCGCGGCTTCGGTAAACTCGCCCAGGGGTGGGCACAGATACGGAGAGATGCGATGCGCACAGTCAATGGCAATACCCCAGGGCAGATTGGTAGGCCCGCCGTACAGTTCTTGATTGAAAAAATTGCCCCAACGGCCCACGGCCTGGGCAAACGGGAGGCCCACGATGGCGATGTCGGTCCATGACCAGAAGGGGAGGCGTTGGCGCCGCGTGTACAGGTAGAACGCCAGCAGCCCGCCACCCAACGCACCGAAGATGCCCACACCACCTTCGCGGGTATTGATGATGCTCAAGGGATTGGCGAGATACCCTTGCAAGTAAGCCGGGTTTTCCAGGGATGCGGTGATCACAAATTGTAGCCGGGCGCCGATAATGCCGCCGATAAGGCACCACATGAAGACCGACCAAATATGATCGGGGTCCTGCCCCCGCCGTTTCGCCTCGCGGCTGTCAATGTAGGCCGCGGCCACGGCACCGACCACAATCAGCAGGCCATACCAACGCACCAGGGCTACCGAACCGATTCGAATTGCAACGGGATCCACGCCTGTCCTCCATTCATGTAACTGCTCAGCGCAGCAGAGCGATTGAAATCGCGCCTCAAGGGCGTAGCGGCCGGGCGTCCACCTTCGTGGACGCGATGCTGGTCGGCGCAGGCCGACCTGGCGGCGGAACGCCCCTTCGCCCCGAATTCATTCGGGGCCGCATTGTAACCCTGTCCGTGTGCCTTGTCAAAGATGCCAACAGACCGGGCTGCGTGATTTGAGGGCCGTTGATCTTGTGGTATACTGCGCTGAACTCTGGTCAGAACACAGTCGAGCTTGCACAAGGCAAGCTCTCTCAAGGCAAAAAGGGAACGTTGAAAAAGGAAACGTTGGATGGAGCCAGATAACAAGGCCATTTCATGGCACAGCCAGCCCGTCGAATCTGTCGTCTCCCATTTGGAAACGCGTTTGGACAGCGGCCTGACGGCATCAGAAGCCGGCGCTCGCCTGCTGCGCGACGGCCCGAATGATCTGCGTGAGCACCCGCGACCCCCATTTTGGAAACTCGTCCTGGAACAACTGAACAGTTTCGTGGTGCTCCTTCTGATTGCCGCCAGCGTCATCTCGGCGCTGCTCGGCGACTGGGTGGAGGCCGGGCTGATCATGACCATCGTGGTGCTCAACTCGATCCTGGGCGTGGTGCAGGAGAGCCGGGCGGAGCAGGCCCTGGCCGCGCTGAAGAAGATGGCCGCGCCCGAAGCCGACGTGCTGCGCGACGGGCATCGTCTCAAAACACCCGCGCGCGAGTTGGTGAAGGGCGATGTCGTCCTGCTTGAAGCAGGCAACTATGTGCCGGCCGATTTACGCCTGGCTGAGACGGTCAATCTCAAAATTGACGAGGCCTCCCTCACCGGCGAATCGGTTGCCGTAGATAAGCACGCCAGCATGACCCTGGTCGGCGATATTCCACTCGGCGATCGCCGCAACAGCGCCTACATGAGCTCCCTCGTCACCTATGGTCGCGGCAAGGGCGTGGTGGTCAGCACCGGCATGCAGACCCAAATCGGCCTCATCGCCGACATGATCCAGTCGTTCGAACAAGAACAGACTCCGCTGCAGCGTAAGCTGGAAGAACTGGCCAAGACGCTGAGCACTGCCGCGCTGGTCATCTGTCTCGGTGTTTTCCTGGTCTCCGTGATTCGCGACACCGACCTGGGTCTCCTGCTGGCGGCCGACGGCGGCATTATGGTCTATCTGCGCACCTTCCAGTCCAAGCTGGTCGAGGTCTTCCTGATTGCGGTCAGCCTGGCCATTGCGGCCGTGCCCGAAGGCTTACCGGCCATTGTCACGATCAGCCTGGCGCTGGGCATGCGCGAGATGATCCGCCGCCATGCCTTGATTCGCAAACTGTCGGCGGTGGAAACCCTCGGTTCGGCCACGGTGATCTGTTCCGATAAGACGGGCACTCTGACCCAAAACGAGATGACGGTCGTGCGTCTGTGGGTACACCATGCTGAGGTGACGGTGGAGGGTCAGGGTTATCAGCCGGAGGGCATCTTCCGCCGCCCGGACTATGACAATCGCCAGGTTGAGGTGCGCGATGATGTGGAAGTGGCCGGCCTCCTGTGGGCCGGCGCGTTGGTCAACGATGCCGAGTTGGAGGAGTCCGGCCGCAGCGATGACAAGGTCACCTACCGCATGGTGGGAGACCCCACCGAAGGCGCGCTCCTTGTGGCCGCGGCGAAGGCCGATCTGTGGCGCCACCAACTGGAGCAGAGCTACCCTCGCGTGGCCGAGGTGCCATTCGACGCCGATCGCAAGCGCATGAGTACGGTACACAGGCTGCAGGTGGTGACGGAAGATGACGGCAGCCCGTTCCAGCCGGGGGCAACCGGCTATGTGGTTTGTGTCAAGGGTGCGCCTGACCTGCTGCTGCAACAGTCCACGCACCTTCTGCACCGCAAAGGCCCCCTGCGCCTGGAAGAGCATGACTATCACGAGATTGAGGCCGGTAACTCGCGCCTGGCTGCGCAGGCGTTACGCGTGCTGGGCGTGGCCTACCGCTACCTGCCTGAACTACCAGACGCCATAACGGCTGATGCCCTGGAGCATGACCTGGTTTTCATTGGCCTGGTGGGCATGATTGACCCGCCGCGACCGGAAGTGGCCCCGGCTGTGGTCAAGGCGCGCGCGGCCGGCATCCGCACGGTGATGATTACGGGTGACTATTCGTTGACCGCGCAGGCCATTGCCCAAACGATCGGCTTGCTGCGGAGTGATGGGCAGATTCACACCGGCGCCGAACTCGATACCATGACGGATGAACAGCTCCGGCGCGTGATCGAACACACCGACGTGTTCGCCCGCGTCAGCCCCCAGCATAAGGTGCGCATTGTTGAGGCGTTCAAGGCGTGTGACCATGTGGTGGCTATGACCGGCGATGGCGTCAATGATGCGCCGGCGCTCAAGCGTGCCAACATCGGTGTGGCGATGGGCATCACCGGCACCGATGTGAGCAAGGAGACGGCCGACATGGTGCTGACCGACGACAACTACGTTTCGATCGTGGGCGCTGTGGAGCAGGGCCGCATTATCTATGGCAACATCCGTAAGTTTGTCTTCTACCTGCTGAGCTGCAATGTGGCCGAGGTCGCCATCATCTTCATCGCGGCGCTGGCCGGCTGGCCGCCGCCGTTGACGGCCATTCAACTGCTGTGGCTCAACTTGTTGACCGATGGCGCGCCCGCGCTGGCCCTGGGCATGGAGAAGGGCGATCCCGATGTCATGCAACAGCCCCCGCGCCCTGCGCGTGAACCCATCGTTAACCGCGTCATGCTCGTGCGCATTGCCATTATGACCGTCGCGCTGACCACGGTTGTGTTGACGGCTTTTTGGATTGGCCTGCAGGAACATGGCAAAGACCTGGCCGAGACCATGGCCTTTGCGACTCTGGCCCTGGCCGAACTGCCCATCGCCTATACGACGCGCTCCGAACGTTACCCGCTCGTGCGCCTGGGCCTGTTCACGAACAAATGGATGCAGGCGGCCGTTGCGGTCTCCGCGTTGCTGACTGTGGCGGTGATCTTTGTGCCGTTCCTCAACGGGCCGTTCAACACCGTGCCCCTGACCCTGGCGCAGTGGGAACTCGTGATCCCGCTGGCTCTCATTCCGGCCCTGGTGGCTGAGGCCAGCAAGTTTGTCTTGCGCGTTGGTGACCGGCGCCGGCAGCACGCCAGCGCCTGATATGCTGCAAGCGCAGTTCCAAATGTGGTCGCTGAAGACATCTCTGCGCCATTGTGTGGCGCATCTGCGCCATTGTGTGGCGCATCTGCGCCATTGTGTGGCGCATGGAATGAAGGCTTTAGCCGGTTATTGGGCACTTGAGAACCGTGTGGCAGACCGGCTGAAGCCTTGATTCCGGGACCATTTGGAACTGCTGATTTGTTCCGGGTGCAGGCGAATGGCAAAATAGACCTTAGCGGGAATGACGCCGGCGCCACGACTTTTTGGAGGTTAGATCATGGCTATACGCTTACACTTTTTGCTTATTGGCGCCTGCCTTTTCGGTCTGCAAGCGGCCGTCGGCGCTTTTACTCCTTCTGGCTCACGTTCAGCCGCGGCCGTGCCGCTTGCTTCCTGGGCCGTGCAATACCAGGCCCCGGCGGGCATCACCCTGCGCGGTATTCGCATGTTGACGACTGACCTGGGCTATGCCGTGGGCGGCCCCGACTGGGGATTCCAGGGCGATCCTTACGTCCTTAAGACCACCAATGGCGGCGCGTCCTGGGGGCGCAGCAACCTGCCGGCGCAGGTTTCGGGTTGGCAAGGCGGCATTGATTGCCTTTCCACGGTGACCTGCCTGAGCGTGGGCATCACCGGCCAGGCGATTCGCACCAGCGACGGCGGCGTCACTTGGGCGCTCTCCGCCATGCCCAACTACGGCGGCTATCTCTACACCGCTTACCTGGCTAACAGCAGCCTGGTGCTGGCTGGCGGCACCAATGGCCATTCGTTCCGTTCCACCAACGGCGGCGCCAGTTGGCATGAGTTCTTTCCCGGCGGTAGTGTGGTGATTTGGGAGTTCGTCTGTTTTGGCAGCACCTGCTATGGCGCCGGTAATGGCGCCACGATGGCCATTTCAACCGACAGCGGCGCCTCCTGGACGCGACGCTTTGCGCCGCAGGGCGACCTGCTCGGCCTGCACTTTTTCAGCGCCAGCAGCGGCTACTTCGCCGGCCAGGGCGGCCTGATCTACTACACCACCAATGCCGGCCTCAGCTTCACTACCCAGATGTCTATCAATAGCGTTGATTTGTTCGACATCGAGATGGTCAACACGCAGGAAGGGTGGGCCGTGGGCGGCTATCGCGTGGGCGGTGAGAATTACGACGGCCGCATGTATCACACCATGAACGGTGGGGGCGCCTGGACGCGCATCACCGACATTCCCGCCACGGCGCTGATTTGGGAAGCCGACTTTGTGGACGCCAGCCACGGCTGGGCGGTGACGCACGACGGCAAGATCCTGGCCTACAGCGCCGGCCCCGCCGCCACCCCCACCGTCACTCCCACCTCTACTATGTCGCCGACACCGACGCCCACGCGCACCCCCACTATTTCGCCGACGCCGGCGGCCACGCCCACCGGAACACCAACGCCCCTGCCCAACAGCGGACACGTAGGCGGCGTTGTCTTTGACGACCTGGACGGCGACGGCATGCGGGATGTTGGCGAGCCGGGGCTGGCCGCGGCCCTGGTAGACCTGTTGTTGCCTGGGGGCGGGCTGGTCAGCCGCTTCACCACCGGCGCTGACGGCGCGTTCATCTTCCGCGATGTGACAGCCGGCGCCTATCGCCTGCAGGAAACCGATCCGCCCGGCTACACCTCACCGCCTTCCTCCAACCTGGTGGATTTTGAACTGCTGGCCGGCGCTACCCGCCTTTTCGATTTCCCGGATACCCGGATTCCCCCCACGGATGTGCCCACCCCAACCGCCACGCAAACGCCCACGCCGACGCCTACCGCGACGCCCACGCCCAACACGACGGTGCTGTGGGGGCAGGTGATAGCCGGCAACGATGACGCCACGCAGCGTCTCGGCAGCGGCCTGGTTGATCTTGTCAGCATTGTCTTGCGCCTGGGCAATTCGGCCGGCAACCACCTGGTGAGCGGCGCGCGCTTTGCCCAGGTGGACATTCCTTTCCATGTGCGCATCACGCAGGCGGCCGTCTTGCTCTATCGCAGCTATCACCCCGCGGCTTTTCCATCCGTGACGCTGAAGATCGAAGGCGCCGCGCTCGATAACCCGGCCGACTTTGCCACTATGCCGCCGCTGCAAATGCCGCGCACCGCGGCCAATGTCCCCTGGACGGTGACGAGCACCGAGCCGCTCGATTGGGTCTCCTCGCCGGACCTCAGCCGCGTGGTGCAGGAAGTGGTCAACCGGCCGGCCTGGCAGAGCGGCAACGCGCTGGCGCTGCTGTTGACGAGCGACCCCGCCAATGCCGGCTACTTCGATGCCCTGGCGTACGAGGGCAATCCGGTGTTCGCGGCCAAGCTGAGCGTGACCTATGCGGCGTGCCTGGCGGCGGATATTGATTGCAGCTGTCAGGTGGGCGTCAATGACCTGTTGGCCGTGGCCGCGCACTTTGGCCTGGTCAGCAGCGACCCGGCCTGGAACCGCCTGTACGACCTGGCGCCCGATGGCGTGATTGACGTGGCCGATGTGGCGGCCGCGGCCGGCGCGTGGGGCCAGTGGGGGTGCCAGTAGGCCATCATGACTATGCTTTCAACGGGCAAGCTGCCGCCCGCGCTGCTCGATCGCCTGTTGCACCGCTTCAGCCTGCCCGATGAGCGCCTGCTGGTTGGCGCGCAGCGGTGAGGATGCGGCCGTCATTGATTTCCGGACGACAGCCCTGCCGCCGGCCGGCTGCCTGCTGATTGCCAAGACCGATCCCATCACCTTTGCTACTGATGAGATCGGCTGGTATGCGGTTCATGTCAATGCCAACGATGTGGCGACGATGGGCGCACGGCCGCGCTGGTTTCTGGCCACGGTGCTGTTGCCGGCCGGGCAGACCAGCGTGGCGTTGGTGGAATCCATCTTCGCGCAGATCCATGCGGCTTGCGCCGACCTGGGCATCGCGCTGGCCGGGGGCCACACTGAGATCACCCACGGCCTCGACCGCCCCCTCGTCTGCGGCACGCTCCTGGGCGAGGTGGCGCCCAACGACCTGGTGATGACGGCCGGCGCGCAGGTT
This sequence comes from Candidatus Amarolinea dominans, assembly GCA_016719785.1. Taxonomy (NCBI): domain Bacteria; kingdom Bacillati; phylum Chloroflexota; class Caldilineae; order Caldilineales; family Candidatus Amarolineaceae; genus Candidatus Amarolinea; species Candidatus Amarolinea dominans. The sequence continues at coordinate 34,224 of JADJYJ010000034.1, read as the reverse complement.
GGCGATGCGGTGCTGTTCATCCGCCAGGCGCCCATCGAAGGCGCTGCGCTGATTGCCCGTGAAAAAGCCGCTGATCTGCGCCGCCGCGGCGTGGACGAGGCTTTCATCGGTCGCGTGCAGGGTTTCTTGCACGACCCCGGCATCAGCGTGGTGCGCGCCGCACAGCTCGTGTGCAGCCAGGCGCCGGTTCACTCGCTGCACGATCCGACCGAAGGCGGTGTGGCTACCGGCCTGTGGGAGGTTGCGGCCGCGGCCAGCGTCGGTCTGCAGGTTGATCTGGCCCTGGTCCCGCTGCTGCCCGAAGCGGTGACGCTGGGCCAGATCTACGGTCTCGACCCGCTGGGCATGATCGCCAGCGGTGGCTTGCTGGCGACGGTGGCGCCTGCCGATGTGGCCGCGCTGGCGGCTGCCTGTCACGCGGCCGCCATTCCGTTCGCCCGCATCGGCCAGGTGGTGCCCGCAGCCCAGGGGGTGCAGGAATGGCACCCGCAGCGCGGCTGGGTGCCGCTGCGCGAGTTCGGCGCCGATGAACTGACGAAGATCTTCTGAATACCAGAAACCCGGTTTCTCACAGAAACCGGGTTTCTTTGTCTGGCCCTGATCAGAGACCCGGTTTCTCGCAGAAACCGGGTCTCTTTGATTCTACGCCGGCGGCGGCTCGTTTTCGGCGGCGGCCCGCAGGTCGTCTTCCAGGTCGCTTAGAAAAGCGGACGGCTCTGCGTTTTCGGAGAAAACGCAGAGCGCATCGTCCGTCGTTGACATAAGTGCTTGCTCACCCGCGGCGACCGATGGCTGCGCGGGCGCCAGGGGCAACTGCGCGACCGGCGGTTGTGAACCTGGCGGTGTGGCTGTCGTGCTGCGATAGGTTTGCGTGCCGAAGCGCGTCAGCACGATGGCGCCCAGGCCGAGCGCTGTGATGATGAACCAGAAGAGCCAGCCCAGGCATGGCACCGCGCGCCAGAGCAGCGTAATCAGGATGATGCCCAGGATGGCTTCCAGCAGCGGGCTGGGATTGCGCAGCTTGAACGCTTCCAGGATGCGTTGACCCACCAGCCACCCTAGCGCCACCCAGGAGAAGACCCAGGCCACCGCCGCCACCAGCATCAGCAGGAGCGCGATCGGCGCCAGACAGATGGTGACGGTCAGGATGGCCGCCAGGCCAAGCACGATCAGCAAGGTCAGTACACCGACGCCAAAGGTGACCCCTGGCGCGGCCACGGCCGCATTCGCCACGCGTTCCGTCGGCTGCGGGAACATGACCATGGCCAGCAGACCGAGCGCGGCGAGGGCCAGGGCCAAGCCGATGGCGCCCATCACTTGCCAGAAGTAGTTCAGGATGGCGCGCAAGACCGATGGCGGCTGCGGCGCCTGCGGTACGGTCATGGTAGGCGGTTGGAACGTGTCCTGATTGCCAAAACCTTCGACCAACTGGCCGGTGATGACCGCGCCCTCGGCCTGCGTCAAGGCGCCGCCAAAGGTGGCTACGTCTCCTTCCACCACGGCCGTCTCCTGCAGGGTGACACTGCCGCCAAACACGGCCACGTCGCCGTTGATGCTGCCGCCAACCGTCAGCGAGCCGCCGGCAACCGCGACGTTGCCGTTGACCGCCGCGCCCTCTGCGATGAGCGCACTGCCGCCGAGCACAGCCAGGTCGCCCTGCAGCTGCTCTCCGGCAGCCAGCACATAGCTCTGGCCGACGATGACCTTGCCGCCGCCGCCGTCCTGGGCCAGGGCCGGCGCCACACTGACGAAGAGCAGCGCGGCCAACACGCTGAGGACAGCGAGTATTCGTTTCGAAAACATAGAAAGTACCTCCTTTTGATCTGCGGGAGCTTCAAGTTTGGCAAGCAATCCGGCGGATTGCGTCACAAGGCTATTTTCAGGTCAACTCTTAGCCGGGCAGGGCGGACAAGCGACCGCGCTGCCAGTTGACCAACTGCGCCCAGATCACCGCCATGATGAGCAGGCCGCTGCCCAGGGTGATAGACAGCACGGGCGTCGGAATCTGCAGCAGCCCATTGATGAAAAGGCGCAGCGTGACGGTCAGTGGTTGCAGGGTGTGCGCCAGGCGCACGGCAAATTGCACCACCGAGCCGGCCCAAGCCGGGTGCGCACTGACCCAGGAGACGCCGAAGATCAGCCCAACCAGGGCAATGAGGCTCCACAGCGAGACCGAGCCGGTCAGCAGGACGACGCCGCCCAGCAGACCGCGGCGGGCGGTCCGGCGTTGCTGCAGGCGCTTTTCGAACCGCTGCACAAAACCGGGCGCAGGCCCAATGAGCGGCGCCTGCGAGAAGCGATTGCCGAGGACGTGCCAGGCGTCCCATTCTTGCCTGCACGTTGGGCAGCCGGTCAGGTGCTCCCGCGCGTCTGCTTGTTCCTGGGGCGAGAGGCGCCTGTCCAGGGCTAGTGAGATCTGTTCTGTTGAGATGTGCGTGTGCATCAGAAATACCCCTCTGTGATAGGTCTTTGGGACTTCCCGTGATGTATCCGTAGTGGTGCGCGACCGTCCAATCCATAGGGTGTTTGGGTCTTCCACGGGAAGTCCCAAAGACTCTTTACAGAACTTGCACCACGCCAGACTGGCGGGGGGCAGTGGTGACGGCGGACGCTGGCCGCTTCGTCAGGTGATCGGCCATCTGCAGGCGTGCTCGATGCAGCCTGGACTTGACCGCGGCTTCGGTGATGCCCATGACGCCGGCAATCTCCGCGTAGGACAGGTCATGCCAATAGCGCAAGATCAGCGGCAGGCGATAGGTTGGCTCCAGGCGATCGAGTTGGGCGCGCACCTCGTCGCCAGCCTCACGGCGCAGGGCCGATTCATCCGGCCGGCCGCTGCTGCTGGCTAACCATTCCAGGGCGGGGTTGTCCTCGATGGATAGCCACGTGAAGCGGCGCCGGCGCAGCCGGTCAATGCACTGGTGCGATGTGATCGAAAGCAGCCAGGTTGAAAACTTGTGGCTGCGATCATAGGTCTGCAAGCGCGTCAAGGCTTTCAGAAACGCGTCCTGCGCGGCTTCTTCGGCTTCGCCTGGATTGCCCAACATGCGGTAGGCCAGGTTGAACACCGGCGCCTGGTACACCTCCACCAGTCGGCCAAAAGCCTGTTGATTCCCTGCCAGCGCCTGGTTTAGCCAGGCTTGTTCTTGTTCTGGATTGCTCACGTTTCCGTCCTGAGAAAGAAAGACTCTACCGGGCATCAAGGGTCTTTGGGACTTCCCGTGATGTACCTGTAGTGGTGCGCGACCGCCCAATCCACAGGGTGTTGGGGTCTTCCATCGGAGCCGCGCTTGCCCCAGATGGGAAGTCCCAAAGACCTCTCGCCGTGTATCATCCACAGTTCTGATACGCACGGCTTGCGCAAAGGTTTCAGTCGTCGGCCCCCTATTCGCGCTTGACAACCGGCGGGGACACGTGTAAGCTACGGTCAGTGCCCTCTGCGTTTTCTCCGAAAACGCAGAGGTTGCCTGGGAAACGAGGTGCAACATGAATGGGATCAGGCCGCCCGCGGTGGCCGGGCTGTTCTACCCGGCCGCGGCCGACGAGCTGCGTCGCCAGGTGCAGCAGTTGTTGGCGCAGGCCGAGGCCCCTGCGCTGACCGGCATCCGGGCGTTGATCGTGCCTCATGCCGGGTTCCGTTATTCTGGCGTCATTGCGGCCTCTGCTTTCAAGCCGTTGGCCGCCCTGGCCGGCCAGATCGGCGCCGTTGTTCTATTCGGCCCCGCGCACCGTGTACCCTTCGATGGCGTGGCGCTCAGCGCGTTTGCGGCCTTTGCCACTCCGCTCGGCCCCGTGCCCGTGGACCTGGAAGTTCGGGCACAGCTCCTGGACTATGGGCCGCCCTTTGTCACCTTTGAACGGCCGCATGAGCCTGAGCACTGCCTGGAAGTGGAACTGCCCTTCCTGCAGGTGGTGCTGCCCGCGGCGCGCATCGTGCCCCTACTGTGCGGCGATGTGGAACCGCGCGACGCGGCGCCGGCCCTGGTCAACGCACTGCGCACGACCGGCGACGCCATCTTGATCGTCAGCTCCGATCTCAGTCACTATCACCCCTACGCGCAGGCCACAGTGCTTGACCGCGCCCTGCTGACTGCGCTGTTGGCTGGGGATGACGCGGGCGTGCGGCGCAAGCAGGCCTGCGGCATGTTGCCTATCCTGACCCTGATGGAGATTGCACGCCAATGTGCCTGGCAACCGCATCTGCTCGACTATCGCAACTCCGGCGATACAGCCGGCGACCGCAGCACGGTGGTTGGTTATGCGGCCGTGGCCTACACTGGCTGAAGGCTGAAGCCGCACAGGGCACCGGCTGTCGTGACGAAAGGAAGTAGACATGAAACAGGAGAGCCTCGCGCTGCGCCTCGACCGCCTGACCGAGCCGGGTTTGCTGGTGGAACCGTTGACCGCTAAACCAGGCTGGGTACGTTGCCTGGCGTGCGCCCATCAGTGTAAGATTGGCCCTGGCCGACGTGGCATCTGCCAGGTGCGCTTCAACGCCGACGGCGTCTTGCGTGTGCCGTTTGGCTACGTAGCCGGTTTGCAGTGTGATCCGGTGGAGAAGAAGCCGTTCAATCATGTTTTGCCCGGCAGCCAGGCGCTGACCTTCGGCATGCTCGGCTGCGATCTGCACTGTGACTATTGCCAGAACTGGCTGACCTCGCAGGCGCTGCGTGATGACCTGGCTGGCGCCTCCCCGCAGACCATCACGGCTGCAGAGATTGCGGCCGCTGGTCAACGCCTGGGCGCCGCGCTGGTGGTCAGTTCCTACAACGAACCGCTCATCACCAGCGAATGGGCCGTAGCCGTGTTCAAAGCGGCCCGCCAGCGTGGCCTGCACACGGCCTTTGTTTCCAACGGCAACGCCACGCGTGCCGTTCTCACTTTTTTGCGGCCCTGGGTTGACGCGTACAAGATTGACCTGAAGACCATGCATGACCGCCGCTACCGTCAGCTTGGGGCCGTGCTTGCTGATGTCCTGGACGGGATTCGCCTGGTGTTCGAACTGGGGTTCTGGCTCGAAATCGTCACGTTGGTGGTGCCCGGTTTCAATGATGATCCCGGTGAGCTGGCCGCGGCCGCGGAGTTCATCGTCGGCCTGTCGCCTGACATTCCCTGGCATGTCACCGCGTTTCACCAGGACTATCGCATGCGTGATCCGGCCCACACGGTTGCGCAGGACTTGGTCCGTGCGGCCGAGATTGGGCGCAAGGCCGGGTTACGCTATGTTTACGCCGGGAATCTGCCGGGGCGTCTGGGTGATTGGGAACATACCGTTTGTCCGCAGTGTCAGGCCCGGCTGGTGACGCGCCGAGGTTTTCAGATTCTGGAGCAACGTATCGGGGCCGACGGTTGTTGTCCGCAGTGCGGGCTGGCGGTGCCCGGCATCTGGCGCTGAGCCTGTTTTCGACATAGAACAGATGTTTCCATACAACAGCTTCTTGTGGCAAGTGCCTGACGACCTACTACCCATTGGGGTGTCGAAAACAGGCTGAGAGTGCATCAGCGGCGGCGCTGATAGCCTTTCAAGCGGCGGCCGATGCGGGGGTGGCGCAGTTTGCGTAGGGCGCGCATTTCAAGTTGACGCACCCGCTCCCGCGTCACGCCCATCAACACACCCACTTCTTTCAACGTATGCACACGCTCGCCGTCCAGGCCATAACGCAGGCGCAGGACTTCGGCCTCGCGTGGTTTGAGGTCGGCCAGGACGGCTGCCACATCATCGCGCAGTAGGCGCTGCGCGGCTAGTTCGGACGGGGCCAGGCTGTTCTCGTCTTCGATCAGATCGGCCAGGCTGCTGCCATCCGACTCCCCCTCGCGAATGGGCTGGTCGAGTGAAACCGCCTGCTGGCCCATGTTCTGTAGCCGCTGCACCTGGCGCGGGGTCAATCCCAGTTCGGCCGCCAGCTCGTGCGCGTTGGGGGTGCGCCCCAGGGTTTGCTGCAATTCCTGGGCCACCTTGCGCAGCTTGCGCTCGCGCTCGCCCGCGTGGATGGGCACGCGGATGGTACGGCTCAGGTTGGCCACGGCACGGATGATGGATTGGCGAATCCACCACATGGCATAGGTGGACAGGCGATTGCCTTTGGCCGGATCGAAACGCTCGATCGAGCGCATCAGGCCCAGGTTGCCTTCTTGAATCAGGTCGAGGAAGGGCACGCCCAGGCCACGATAACGCTTGGCGACACTGATGACCAGGCGCTGGTTGGCCTTGATCAGGGTCTCGCGAGCCATGTCGGAGACCAGAAGATCTGCCCGAAGCTGACGCTTGCGCTCCAGGGTCAGGTTGCCGTTGTCCAACTCGGCCTTGAGCGCCTCACCGCGCGTCACGTCACGCGCCAGCTTCATTTCTTGCTCGGCAGTCAGCAGGGGGGTAAGGCCCATCTCGCGCAGATAGAGAGCCAACGGATCCGCACCGGCGCTGCCCAGTGATGCCGTCTGGTACTCTTCTTCGCCCTCGATGTCAACCTCGACCTCCACCCCGGCGTCGGCCTCGGCCTGTTCGGCCAGTTGGATACCGGCAGCCTTGAGCGCGGCCAAGACATCTTCCCAGCTTTCTGGGTCTTTATTGGCGTTGGGAAACGAGCGCAGGACATCTTCCAGGGACACCCGGCTGTCGCGTACACGCGCCATGAGGGACTCTGGTAATCTGAACTGACCGCCCCCGGTAGGGCTTCGGGCCATGCCAACCTCGATCTTGTGTGAATCTGAACTGGGCTACTACGGCAACTATTGTACCACAGGTGCCATAGGACATGGCAAATTGGCGCCGCGCCTGTGAAGTCAGGTAGAGCCTGGGAGGAAAAGCCCAAATCAATGGCGCCATACGTGACCACTTGACAAAGCGCAAGGCGTGTGGTAAATTCGCCCTGACATCCGATACAACGATCAGCGATGAACCGGAAGAGTAGCTGCCAAAGCGAGTTCCAGAGAGTCTCCACCGGGTGGAACGGGGATAACGGCGCAGGCAGGGAATGGACCGGGGAGCTGCGTACTGAAGGCTTCAGGCCTGTAGGCTACGCCGGAGACGCCACCGTTACCAGGGCGCGCGATATCGAACCTCGTCATGGACGATGAGGGTTCTGTATCTGGCGAGTGAGGCTGACCAACCGGCCCTGGCGCAACCACCCAGGCCTGCGGTTGGACGCCTAAGCGGGGTGGCACCGCGGGAGACTTCAACTCCCGTCCCTGGGCAGTCAACGCACTGCCGTGGGACGGGAGTTTCTTTTGGGGAATTTTCTGGCTGCACGGCGCTAAGCGAACCAATTGACATCAGTAGGTGAAGGAGAACCGCATGGTCAAGCCAACTCTCGACGAATTCAAGGCTCTTGCCGGCCAGGGTAACCTGGCGCCCATCGTTCAGGAGCTACCGGCCGACCTGGAAACCCCTGTGTCGGTCTACCTCAAACTGCGCAGCGGCGGCCCCTCCTTCCTGCTGGAGTCGGTGGAGCGCGGGGAACAGTTGGGCCGCTATTCGTTCATCGGCGTGCATCCACCTCTCGTGCTGACCGCCCGCGGCCCGACGGTGACTATCAAGAGCGCGGCCGGCGCGCTGTTGGAAACGCGCACCCTCCCCGATGACCCCCTGGCCGCGGTGGCCGACCTGCTGCACCAGCGCCATCCGATCGAGCTGCCCGGTCTGCCCCGCTTCACGGGCGGCGCAGTGGGCTTTCTCAGTTACGACTGGGTGCGTTTCCACGAACGACTGCCGCAGACGGCGCCCGATGACCTGAACCTACCAGACTTCATCTTTCTGCTGGCCGACAACCTGGTCATCTTCGACCATGTGCGCCATCGCCTGCTCGTGCTCGCCAATGCGCGGCTGGATGACGACCCGCTCGCCAGTTACGCGGACGCCGTGGCGCGCATTGATGGCATCGTGGCGCGGCTGCGCCAGCCATCAATGGCGCCCGCCATCCCAGAAACAGTCAGCGGTGCGCCCTGGCGCAGCAATTTCAGCCAGACCGAATTCGAGACCGCGGTCAGGCAGGCCAAGTCGTACATCGCGGCCGGCGACATCTTCCAGGTGGTGCTCAGTCAGCGCCTGCAGCGTGACACCGACGCCGATCCGTTTACCATCTACCGGGCGTTGCGCATGCTCAACCCCTCGCCCTACATGTTCTTCCTGCAATTGACCGATGACCTGCACATCGTTGGCTCTTCGCCGGAGATGCATGTGCGCCTGGAGGGACGGACCGCGCAATTGCACCCCATTGCGGGCACGCGCTGGCGTGGCGCTTCGCCGGCCGAAGATGCCCGCCTGGCTGCGGATCTGTTGGCCGACCCCAAGGAGCGCGCCGAGCATGTGATGCTGGTGGACTTGGGCCGCAACGACCTGGGGCGCGTGTGCGAGGTTGGCACCGTCAAGGTGCCGCTGATGATGAATGTGGAACGCTATAGCCACGTGATGCACATCACCAGCGACGTGCAAGGCACCCTGGCCGCTGAGCATGACGCCTTCAGCCTGCTGCGCGCCACCTTCCCGGCCGGCACGCTCAGCGGTGCGCCCAAGGTGCGCGCCATGCAGATCATCGAGGAACTGGAAGGCACCCGCCGCGGCGTCTACGGCGGCTGTGTGGGCTACATTGATTACGATGGCACCATGGACACCTGCATCACCATCCGCACGATCGTCATGCGGGGCAAAACCTGCTTCCTCCAGGCCGGCGCCGGCATCGTGGCCGACAGCGATCCCACGGCCGAGTGGCATGAGAGCATGAACAAGGCCAAAGCCCTGGCTGTGGCCGTCGAACAGGCAGAGCACGGTCTCTGATCTCCGATCTCTGATCTCCTCTGATCTGACAAGGAATGATCTATGACCAACAACAAACGCGTCTTCTCCGGCATCCAGCCCTCCGGGAACATCCATCTCGGCAATTACCTGGGCGCAATCACGCAGTGGGTGGCATCGCAGGATGCCTACGACAACGTCTTCTGTATCGTGGACTTGCACGCGATTACGGTGCCCTATGACCCGCAAACGCTGCTGGCCAAGACACGGGAGCTGGCCGCGCTCTACCTGGCCTGCGGACTCGATCCCCAGAAGAGCGCGATCTTTGTGCAATCGCACGTGCGCCAGCATACTGAGCTGACCTGGCTGCTCAACTGCCTGACCCCCCTGGGCTGGCTGGAGCGCATGACCCAGTACAAATCGAAGGCGCAGAAGCAGGAGAGCGTGGGCACTGGCCTGCTTGATTACCCTGTGTTGATGGCCGCGGACATTCTGCTCTACGATACGGACCTGGTGCCGGTGGGCGAAGATCAGAAGCAGCACGTGGAACTGACGCGCGACCTCGCGCAGCGCGTCAATTTTATGTTCGGTGACATCTTCGTGGTGCCCGAGGTGGTGATTCGCCAGAGCGGCGCCCGCATCATGGGTTTCGACAATCCCGAACAGAAGATGAGCAAGAGCGAGAAGGGCCAGTTTCATGCCGTCAACCTGCTGGATGACCCCAAGCTGGTGCGCAAGACGATCATGCGCGCGGTGACCGACTCTGGCAGCGAGACGCGCTTCGAGCAAGCCGGCGCGGGGGTGCTGAATCTGCTGACCGTCTTCGAGATCCTGGCCGGTTGGGAGCGGCCGGCCATCGAGGCGCACTTCGAGGGGAAGGGCTATGGTTTCCTCAAGAAGGAGGTTGCCGAAACCGTCATCGCGACCCTGGAGCCGATTCAGGCGCGCTATCGGATGTACGCGGACGACCCGGCCGAGCTGAACCGTGTCCTCAAGCACGGCGCGGACAGCGTGGCCCCGCGCGCAGCCGCAACCATGAACAGGGTCAAATCGGCCATGGGCTTTGTTCTACCGGCCTGAAAAGCGGGGAGGGGATCGTGATTGCCTTTATTGATAACTACGACAGCTTTACCTATAACCTGGTGCAGTATGTGGGCGAGATCATCCTGCAGGAGAAGCTGGGCGACCCGCAGGAGATGCTGCGCGTCTGGCGCAATGACCAGGTGACGGTGGATGAACTGGCGGCCCTGGCGCCCAGCCACATCATCATCTCCCCCGGCCCTGGCACACCCGAACACGATTCCGGCATTTCCAACGCGGTCATCGCACGCTTTCATACCACCACCCCGATCCTGGGAGTCTGCCTGGGGCATCAGTGCCTGGGGCATGTCTTTGGCGGCCAGGTGGCGCGCGCGCCGCGCCTGATGCATGGCAAGACTTCGCCAGTCTATCATACCGGCCGCGGCATCTTCAACGGCCTGCCCAGCCCCTTCACCGCCACCCGTTATCATTCGTTGATCGTGCTGGAACCGCTGCCGCCCGTCCTCGAAGTCACGGCTTTCACCGCTGAAGGTGAAGTGATGGGGCTGCGCCATCGCCAGTTTCCGCATATCGTCGGCGTGCAGTTTCACCCGGAGTCCATCCTGACGGAGTGCGGCAAGGATTTGCTGCGGAATTTCCTCGCACTGAGGGGATAGAGATCAGAGATCAGAGATTGGAGATCAGAGATTGGAGACCTGTCCTGAGCGAAGTCGAAAAATTGGGACGTGGGGAGCGAAAGGCGGGGGGTGAGGAGCGGGGGGATGATTCAACAGGCGATTGCCAGGCTTTTGGAACGACAGGATCTCAGCGAGGACGAGGCGTTCGCGGCCCTGGGCGAGATCATGCGCGGGGAGGCGACGCCGGCGCAGATTGGCGGCTTTCTGGTCGCGCTGCGCATGAAGGGCGAGACGGTGGCGGAGATTGCCGGCTGCGCACGCGCGATGCGCGCCAGCGCCATCCCTGTCTACTCCCGGCGCTTTGGCCCCGATGAGTTGGTGGACACCTGCGGCACGGGCGGCGATCATGCCGGCACCTTCAACATCTCCACCACGGCCGCCTTTGTGGTGGCCGGCGCGGGGGTGCCGGTCGCCAAGCATGGCAACCGTTCGATCACCAGCCGCTCGGGCAGCGCCGATGTGCTGAACGCGCTCGGCGTCAACCTCGATCTGACGCCAGAGCAGGTGGCGGTTTGCCTGGATGAAGCCAACATCGCCTTTCTCTTTGCGGTCAAACATCACCCGGCCATGCGCTTTGCCATCGGTCCGCGGCGTGAGCTGGCCGCGCGTACGGTGTTCAACCTGCTCGGCCCGCTGACCAATCCGGCCGGCGCCAAACGCCAGGTCATCGGCGTCTACGATCCTGCTCTGACCGCGGACATGGCCGGGGTGTTGGGACGCCTGGGCAGCCGCGCCGCCTTTGTCGTCCATGCCCTGACGCCGGACGGCAGGCCCGGCCTGGATGAGCTGAGCACGACCGGCGTCAACCGGGTCAGCCAACTGCACCCTGACGGCCATGTCAGCACGTTCGACCTGGATACGCGGGAGTTGGGCCTGGCGCCGGCCACGTTGGACGATCTGCGCGGCGGGGACGCGGCGGCCAATGCCATGATCACCCGCGGGATTTTGGATGGCTCACAGCGAGGCGCGCCGCGCGATGTGGTCTTGCTCAATGCGGCCGCCATGCTGGCCACCCTCAGCGGCGATTGGGCCTCTGGCCTGACCCGCGCCCGCGCCAGCCTGGACAGCGGCGCGGCCCTGGCCTGCCTGGAAAAGCTGATTGCGACCAGCCAGGCGGCGGGCTGAAGTGCAAATTTGGACAGGATGAACAGGATAATTGCCCTGCGCTGGGCAAGACGATCGGTGCAGAGGTTCGAAACATCCTGTCAATCCTGGTAACTGCTCACCCTGCAGGCCGATTTGGACAGGATGAACAGGATGTACAGGATTCTTGCTCTGTGGTGTGCAAAACTATCGGCACGAGAGTTCGAATATCCTGTCAATCCTGTGAATCCTGTCTGAATTCCAGGCAGACCCAGCAGTTACCAATCCTGTCTCAAATAGGGCCAGGCTGGGTAGTCACAGCGGGCGTGGATAAGGTTGATGAGATGTCAGGCGACCATAGGAGATGTTCATATGGCGAGCAAGGGTGAGGAAAAAAGGCAGCGGGCGGCGCTGGGGCAGCAGCAGCGATTGATGCAGCAGGGCACGTTCCTGGATCAGATCATGGCGCATAAGCGTGAGGAATTGGCGAAGGAGAAGCGGGAGGTGCCGCTGGCCGATCTGCGCGCAGCCGCGGCGGTGACGGAGCCGCCGCGTGATTTTGCCGCGGCGCTGCGCCCGGCCACTGGCCCGGTTGGCGTGCGCCTGATTGCTGAAATCAAGCGCGCCTCGCCCTCCAGGGGCTGCTGTGCCACGATTTTGACCCTGTGCGCCTGGCCGACGTTTACAGCGCCAACGGCGCGGCCGCGATTTCGATTCTGACCGATGCGCGCTTTTTTCAGGGCGACCTGGTGCATATCAGCCAGGTGCGCCAGCATTTCATGACCCAGGCCAGCGCGCAGCCCAGACACCCGCTTTCGTCACGAGACCGGGCCTCTGGGATGCCGGCGACCGTGCGCCCCTTGCCCCTGCTGCGCAAGGACTTTATCTTCGACCCGTACCAGTTGTGGGCCGCACGCGCGGCCGGCGCCGACGCCCTGCTGTTGATCGCGGCGGTCCTCGGCGACCGCGAGCTGCGCGATCTGCTGGCCGAGACCCGTCGCCTGCAGATGGAAGCGCTGATCGAGGTTCATGATGAAGGCGATGTGCGCCGCGCCCTGGCCGCCGGCGCGCGCATCATCGGCGTCAACAACCGGGACTTGCGCACCTTTGCGGTTGATCTGGCGACCACGGCGCGCCTGCGGCCCCTGGTGCCGCCGGAGATCATCTTCGTGGCCGAGAGCGGTATCCAAACGGCGGCCGATGTACATCAACTGGCGGCGCTGGGGGTGGATGCCATGCTGGTGGGTGAGGCCTTTGTCAAGGCCGCGGCGGCCGCGCGCCCCGCCCGTGTGCGCGAACTGGCGCAGGCCGGCCTGGCAGAGATGCAGGAGGCGCAAGCATGATCGGCACCATTCTCAACATCGTCACCGTCATCATCGGGGGCGGCCTGGGCAGCCTGCTGGGCGACCGCCTGCCCGATAAGACGCGCGAGACGGTGCTGGCCGGTCTGGGCCTGATGACCAGTGCGGTTGGCATGAGCATGGCGCTGCAAACCAAGAATGTCCTGATTCCCATGTTCAGCGTACTCCTGGGCGGGGTGCTCGGTGAATGGGCGCGGCTGGAAGATCACCTGGAGGCGGTCGGTCGTTGGCTGGAGCGGCGGGTCGGCCAACGCATGGCGAGCGGGCAGCGCAGCGTGACCCGCGCCTTTGTCACCGCCAGCCTGGTCTTCTGCATCGGCCCGATGACCATTCTCGGCTCGATCCAGGATGGTCTGACCGGCGATTTTCAACTGTTGGCGGTCAAGTCGTTGCTCGATGGCTTTGCCTCGCTGGCCTTTGCCGCCACCCTGGGGCCAGGCGTGATCCTGTCTGCGTTGACGATTCTGGTCGTGCAGGGCAGCATCACCGGCCTCACCGTCGCGCTCGGCAGCACGCTTGGCGAAGTGACCCGCCAGACGCCATGGGTGATCGAGATGACCGCCACGGGCGGCGTACTTGTCCTGGGCATCAGCCTGCTCCTGCTCGATCTGCGCCGCGTGCGGGTGGGCAATCTGATGCCGGCTGTCCTGCTGGCGCCGCTGATCGTGGTTGCCTTGCAGGCGCTGCACATCAACTATTAACGGCGGTGGCGATGACAAGAGTCAAAATATGTGGCCTGACGAACCTGGAAGACGCGCTGGTCGCCATCGCGGCGGGCGCGGACCTGCTCGGCTTTGTTTTCTATGCCAAATCGCCGCGCGGCGTCACCGCGGCGCAGGCGGCCTCGATCATCCAGGAAATCAGGCGCAGGCCATACGGGCAGGGCGCCGTGCAGATCGTGGGCCTGTTCGTGGATGCGCCGTTGCACGAGATGCAGGAGACGATCCTCGCCTGCCAGCTCGACCTGGTGCAGTTGCATGGCGGGGAGCCGCCGCACCGGCTGGAACAACTGGCGCCCCGCGCCTACAAGGCGCTGCGTCCCACCTCGCTGGACGAAGCCGCAGCCGAGGCCGAATGGTACGCTGATCTGGGACCGCCGGCCGGGCCGCAACTGCTGCTCGATGCCTTTCACCCGCAGCTTTACGGCGGCAGCGGGCGACTGGGCGATTGGGCGCTTGCCGCCGGCCTGGCGCCCCGCTACCGGATTCTGTTGGCCGGCGGTCTGACCCCGGACAACGTGCGGCAGGCTGTGCGCCAGGTGCGACCCTGGGGCGTAGATGTCAGCAGCGGGGTGGAGGCCGCGCCAGGCCGCAAAGACCCGGAGAAGGTCAGGCGCTTCGTGGCCGAGGCGAAACAAGCATTTGACAGAGGCGCCCAATGACACAAGCCGTTTCCAAGCCAAACGCTTCCCGCCAGGGCTGGCAGATTCGTGCCAGCCGGCATCTTTATGAAAGCCACTGGTACAGTGTGCGCCAGGATGAGATTCGCCTGCCCGATGGTCAGGAGATCACCTTTACCCAGATCGAGCATCCGGGCTTTGTCTCCGTGGTGCCGGTGACGCCGGATGGACAGATCATCCTGATCTACTCCTATCGCTACACGGTGGATGACTGGATGTGGGAAATCCCGGCCGGCGGTCTGGGTAACAAGCCTGGGTTGACGCCGCTGGCGGTGGCGCGGGAGGAGCTGGCCGAGGAGGTGGGCGGCGTGGCGACAGAATGGCGATCGGTCGGCAGCTACTACGCGGGCGTTGGGTCGAGCAATGTGCGCGCTCATGTCTTTCTGGCGACTGGCGTGCAGTTGAGCGGCGCACAGCATCTGGAGAGCACCGAGATCATCCAGGTGCGCCGTGTGCCGATCACCGAGGCCCTGCAGATGGCCCGCTCCGGTGTCATGCAGGACGGGCAGAGCGCCCTGGCCCTGCTGCTGTGCGAGCCACTGCTGCGGGAGGCGCTCAACGGGAAAGGATGATGACCATGAACCAGGGAAGCGAGCCGGTGAATAACCCGGACCCTCCGACAAACCAGTTTCTTGACGTACCAGACGCCGCGGGTCATTTCGGCCCCTACGGCGGCAAGTTCGTGCCGGAGACACTGATGCCCGCGTTGGACGAATTGGAAGCGGCCTATCTGGATGCGATGGGCGATGCGGCTTTTCGCGCGGAGTTGGACAGGCTGCTCACCACCTACGTCGGTCGCCCCACGCCGCTGACCTACGCCCGCCGCCTGAGCGAGCATCTGGGCGGCGCGCAGATCTACCTCAAGCGCGAAGACCTGGCTCATTCGGGCGCGCACAAGATCAACAACGCGCTCGGCCAGGCGCTGCTGGTCAAGCGCATGGGCAAGCGCCGTGTGGTGGCCGAGACCGGCGCGGGTCAGCATGGGGTAGCCACGGCCACGGCCTGCGCGCTGCTGGGCCTGGAGTGCGTGGTCTACATGGGCACGGTGGACATGGCGCGCCAGCAGCCTAATGTTTTTCGCATGGGGCTGTTGGGCGCGGAGGTGCGGGCTGTGGAGAGCGGCAGCAAGACGCTCAAGGATGCCATCACCGAGGCGATCCGTGATTGGGTGACGAATGTGCAGTCAACGCACTACCTGCTTGGCTCCGCGCTGGGGCCGCATCCCTACCCGCGCATGGTACGCGATTTTCAGCGCATCATCGGCGTGGAGGCGCGGCAGCAGATGCTGGCGCAGAGCGGACGCCTGCCCGATGCCATTGTCGCCTGTGTGGGTGGCGGCTCCAACGCGATCGGCATCTTCCATCCCTTCCTGGCCGATGAGGAGGTCATGCTGATCGGCGTGGAGGCCGGCGGGCGCGGCATGGCCGGCGGCGAACATGCCGCCCGTTTCGGTGACCCCAACAAAGGCCGCCTGGGTGTCTTGCACGGCACGCGTACCTACGTCTTGCAGGACGCGGATGGGCAGATTGCGCTGACCCATTCGGTCTCCGCCGGGCTGGACTACGCGGCCGTGGGGCCTGAACATGCCTGGCTGCGCGATCAGGAGCGAGCGGGTTACACCTTCGTCACCGATGAGCAGGCCCTGGCAGGCTTCCACACGCTCTGCCGGCTGGAGGGCATCATCCCCGCGCTGGAGAGCGCACACGCCATCGCCCACGTCCTCGACCTGGCGCCCACCATGCGCAAGGATCAGATCATCCTGGTCAACGTCAGCGGGCGGGGAGACAAGGATTTGGATACGGTGCTGCGGGAGGGGGGAGGTTAGAGATCGGAGATTGGAGATCGGAGATTGGAGATCGGAGATCGGAGAGTGGAGAGGAGGCACGGGACCCCCCCCCCCCCCCCGGGCCCCCCCCCCCGGCCCCCAACGGCCGCCCCCCCCCCCCCCCCCCCCCCCCCCCCCCCCCCCCGCCCCCCCCCCCCCCCCCCCCCCCCCCCCCCCCCCCCCCCCCCCCCCCCCCCGGACCGACCCCCCCCCCCCCCCCCCGGCCCCCCCCCCCACTGGAGAGTGGAGTTTCGCCCGCGGGACCCAAAAAAAAGGAAAGGGGCGCGGCCAAAAAAAAGGGGGAGGGCCAATAAAAACCAAAAGGGGGAAAAAAAAAATTTTTACCGGAAAGTGTCTTTGTGTTCTTTTTTTTTTTTTTTTGTTTTTTTTCCCCAAAAACCCCCAAAAAGGGAAAAAAGGGGGGGAGGAGGGGGGGGGTTTGAAAAAATTAAAACCGGGGCCCACCCCCGACCCCCAAAAACCACCCCCCCCCCCCCCCCCCCCCCCCCCCCCCCAAAAAAAGGAACGGGCCCCCCCCCCCCCCCCCCCCCACCCCCCCCCCCCCGGGGGAAAAACACACCCCCCCCCAAAGGCGGGAACCCCCCCCCCGCATGGGGGGGGGCCGGGGTCGGTCCCCCCCCGGGCCCCCCCCCCCCCCCCGGGGGGCCCCCGCCCCCCCCCACCCAAGGGAGGCCCCTTTTGGAACCCCCCACACCGGAGGGAAGTGGATCATGGAGAATGGGGATCGGGAATTGCAGACGGGGTTGGGGCATGTGGAGGCGATTTTTGCCGCGGCGCGGCGTGAGGGGCGCGCGGTGTTCATGCCGTACCTGGTGATCGGTCATCCTGATGCGGAGACTTCGCTGGCGTTGGTGGAGGCCCTGGTTGCGGTGGGTACGGAGATGTTCGAGCTGGGCGTGCCCTTCTCGGACCCGCTGGCCGATGGGCCGGTGATCCAACGGGCCACGCAGCACGCGTTGGAGCAAGGTGTGACGCTGGCCGGATGCCTGGCCGCGGTGCGTGAACTACGGCGCCGGGGGATCAGCGCCGGCTTCAATCTGATGGGCTATGTCAACCCGCTGTTGGCCTATGGCCTGGAGCGTTTTTGCGCCGATGCGACCGCCGCCGGGGTGGATGGCGTGATCGTGCCTGACCTGCCGCCAGAAGAGAACGGTGAGTTGGCGGCCGCATGCAGCCGTCATGGCCTGGCCCTGATCCGCTTTTTGGCGCCGACCAGCACTGCGGCCCGCGTGCAGGCGGTTACGCAGCAGGCCGAAGGATTTCTGTATTTGGTCAGCCTGACCGGCGTCACCGGCGCCCGCGAGGCCCTGCCGGTTGATCTGGCGGCCTTTGTGGCGCGGGTCCGCGCGGCAACGACCGTACCGCTGGCCGTTGGCTTCGGCATTTCGACGCCCGCACAAGCGCACGCCGTGGCCCAGATCGCCGATGGCGTCATCGTCGGCACCGCCATCGTCACCCTTGCGGCCGGCCCCAACCCGGTGGCGGCCGTGCGCGATTTTGGGCAGGCGATGGTAAGGGCGCAGCACAAAGTGCAAAGTGCATAGGTCAAAGTGCAAAATGAGGAACGCTCAGAGCTGAATGCTGAACAGAGAACAGAGAACAGAGAACAGAGAACAGAGAGCAGAGAACAGAAATCGAAAATCGGAGATCGAAGTCTTGTCCTCTGCCCTCTGCATTCAGCGTTGCGTTACGGCGCCTGGTAGATTACCTTCATCTGCGGGCGCACGAAAGTCACGATGTAGTCGGACGAGGTGAATTCAAGCTCGGCATTGGTGCTGCCGTCACCCATGACGACGATGCCGTGGTTCGATGTCGGATCCATGACCCACATCTGCGCCAGGTCCGTCACGTCGAACCAGACCCAGCGGCCAGAACCGCCGACGGAGGTCCGGTCGGCCGCCGTGCTGCTGCGGTCGCTTGGCCCCATGGCGCCGGGCGTTTCCCAGGCCATTCCGGCGTCCGCTTCCATCCAGGTGGCGCCGGCCTCTGACCAGGGCTTGAGCACGCCGTAGGCAGACATGTCCACCGGATTGCCACTGCTGTAGGTAACCCACACGCCGATCTGCGCCTGTGACACATACGCCACGCTGCTGATGCCCGCTAGATCGAACTGTACCAGCGCGCTCTTGACGCCGGGTTGGCGCACATAGAAGTTGGCATCCGCGCCGTACGGCATCATCGGCATCCAGGCGTCGAGGAAGGTATCGCTGGTACCGCTGTAGCCGTTGACGCCATCCTGCAGCACTTCCTGGTAGTCATGCAACGCCGGGACGCTGAGGACGCTGGAGGCCGAAGCGATTTCGGTGTTCATCTGATAGGAATGGAGCATGAAGGTTACACCGGCGCCGGCTGCGCCCAGTTCCACCTTCGCCTGGAAGCCAAAATGCACCTCTTCGCCGGCCGCCTGATCGCCAATCCAGGCCACGGCTACCACCGTGCTGGTGGCGCTGGCCGCGCGTAGGGCTTTCTCACCGCCCGCCTGGAACAGGCGCAGCGCCTCGCCCAGCGGGATGGAGATGGGGAAAGCGCCGCCAAACGCGCTGCCATCCACATAGGAAACCAGGTTGTGGTCAATCGGCACAATGTGCATGACGCCCATCGCAGCACCACCGTCGTTCATTGCGTGTGCGTGGACGGTCACGGTTTCGCCTACGATGGCCGTGTCTGGCTCGACCGTCACCGAGTCGGTGATGCCGATGCGCACGACGCGGCCCATGCCCGGCACCACACCGTATTCCGCCACGTAGAGCGCGCCGTCCGGGCCATAGGCCAGGCCGGTGGGCAGGAAAAGGTCGCCGGTGATCATGGTCTTGCTGCCGTCCGGCGCCACGCGGTAGAGGGCGCCAAACGGGCTGCCCGACAGCAGACCCTCATGCGCCATTTCGACCACGTACAGATTGCCTTCGGGATCGAAGGCCGTGTCCAGGATATTGGTGAAGCCGCTGGCGTAGGTGTCGAAGCCGCTGTCTGTCACGCGATAGACATTAGCGCCGCCAACCGGGAAGGGGAAGCCGGTCAGTTGACTCACATAGTAAGCGCCGTCAGGCCCCTGCGATACCGAAGTGGGCACGGCCTGCATGGGGATCATGCTGCCGGAGCCGGGCGGGAATTCCACCATGACATCCGGGAAAACGGCCATCGTCGAGATCGTGCCGGTCATCCAGGCGTGCAGCAGGTCGTTGCCGCCGGCATCCGCCACCACGAAACCGTCGCCGTACGCGAACAACGCGTAGGGGTTGCTGTCGAGCACGCCGCCGTCGGGATTGGCGACGCCTTCGTAGCCGGCAATATCAATGAAATTCTGCCAGCCGCCATCCTCATGGAACGCCACCAATTGGCCGAAGTTCATGCCATCGGCGCCCAGGAAACCGAGCGGGTCGCGCAGGGCAGGGTCAGCGCCCAAGCCTACGACACCGAAGAGATGGCCGCCTGGATCGAAGGCCACATCCTGCACGCCTACTGCTTCTCCGTCCGGCGTGGACAATGAGATCAGCGCGGGGCCAAGAACAGTCTGCTGGCCGTTGAGCACGCGCGTGACCTGGCTGGTGTAGCCCCAACAGACCTGTGAGCCGTCCGGGAAGGTGAAGCACGTGGATCCACCAACGCCTGCCTCGGCAATATAGAGACCGCCGTCCGGGCCAAAGGTCATGCCGCGCGGGTTGTTCAGGCCCTCGGCAACCACCTGGAAAGAGGTCGGATGCAGCGGGGCCGCGGCGCCGCCCAGGTAGTGACCCCACACCGATGGTTTGATCACCGGTTGTGTGGCGGGAGCGCTGGCGCCGGCGACAGGCGCCAACGCCACAAGCAACAGGGTCAAGATCAGGGAGAAAGTGAAAGCTCGATATGTATGCTTCTTCATCATTCGTGTACCTTTCGCA
Source organism: Candidatus Amarolinea dominans (assembly GCA_016719785.1). Classification (NCBI taxonomy): domain Bacteria; kingdom Bacillati; phylum Chloroflexota; class Caldilineae; order Caldilineales; family Candidatus Amarolineaceae; genus Candidatus Amarolinea; species Candidatus Amarolinea dominans. The sequence continues at coordinate 14,211 of JADJYJ010000034.1, read as the reverse complement.
ACTGATAACTGGATTGTCTTGAGTAGAGACAGACACACACTCGTGACTCGAGGCGCCTCCTTGCGATGACAAACAACAAATGGCTGGGGTCGCAGCCGTGTGGGATTGTTGATCGTACGACCTGGATCGAGTTGACTAACGCGCGGGAGTCAGTGGCACAGGGTCCCGCCAGGCAGGTCAGCCAGGTGGGCGTGTTGATGGCATCCCGTAACATTTGTAGCACATTCAGCGGGGTTTGTCAACGAATATAGAAATTTCCGGGCAGAGAAGGCTGGGCGGATTCTTGCCACGAATTGCACGAATTGACACGAAGGCAGAAGCTCGATTCGTGCAAATTAGTGAAATTCGTGGCAGAGAAAGCTGGGCGGCTCCTTGCCACATAGAACACAAAGAGCGCAAAGACGCCGCCAATCTGCGAATCTTCTGCCGTTGCTTTGTGTTCTATGCGTTCCTTGTGGTCAATCGTCCGCCCAATTCGGAATTGCTGCGCCCAAATTGTGCCTCTTAACAGATCGCTGCGGCCGTGGTATGCTGTTTTCGTCAACAACTCTGTTCCCCCGCCTTCCGAGTCGCCTCCCGCCTTCGGAAGTCCCTGGCGTGAGTTCTCTCTCCCGCCCGCGACCTCCTTCAGCAGTCAGGAAAATGTCCCTGACCCCGTCCGTTTCGTTTGCTGCACGAAAGGAGTCTGTGGTTATGTTACGCCGCTCTTCTACTTTCTCTTTTCTCTCTTCTCGACATTCTGCTCGCGGCCGGCTCGCGCCGCGCCTGTCGTCGTTGGTTCATCTGCTGGTGGTGTGCAGTCTGCTCTTTTCCACGGCGGCGGCTGCTGCCCCCCCCCAAATAAATACCGCTACTAAATTCATGTCCCCTGATCCCAATTTCGATCCTATTTCCGATCCCGATGCGACGCCCGCGCCTGCGATGGTGCAGTTGACGCTGGCCGCGGCGCCGCCACAGGTGGAGCCGGCGGGCGTTGTCACCTACACGGTGGTCATCACCAACACCCTGGCCGACCGCGCCCTGAGCGGGCTGGTGGTGAGCGATACCCTGCCGCTGGAGCTGGCCTATTGGCCGGCCGGGGAGGGGGATTTCAGCTACCTGGAAACCGAGCGCCGGCTGGAGTGGGCCATTGGCCAACTGGCCGCGGGCGCGACGCTGACCGGCACGTTCCAGGCGCAGGCGCTGGGCGCGGTCAGCGGGCAGGTCATCACGAACACGGTCGCCATCGTGAGCGAGGAGGTGGGCGCGGGGGTGCAGGCCAGTGCGGCGATCACGATCACCGCGGCGCCCTGCCTGGGCGAGGACTGTGCGCCAACGCCGACGGCCGAGCCGCCGCCCTGCCAGGACGAGGAGTGTACGCCAACGCCGACGCCGACGATCGAGCCGCCGCCTTGCCAGGACGAGGAGTGTACGCCAACGCCGACGGCGACTTGGACACCGACGGCCACACCGACGCCGACGGCCACACCGCCGTCCTGTCAGGACCAGGAATGCACGCCGACGCCGACGCCTGGGCCGGATGAGGTGTGGTTGACGCCGGGCGAGGGCGGGGTGCTGGTCAGTGCGGATGGGCGGGTGCGGGTGGAAGTACCACCGGGCGCGGTGCGCCAACCAACGCAATTGCGCTACCGCAGCTTGCCCACAGCCCCCACCGACGGTCTGATAGCGGTCTTCGCCCTGGAAGCAACGCCGCCTGACGGAGACTTCGGCCAGCCGGTCAGTCTGAGGGTGCGCATAACGGCAGCGGAAGCCTCGCATGGGTTGGAAGAGCTGCGGCTGCTGACCTGGGATGAGCAGGCGGGGGATTGGCGTGCATTGAGGACCACGGCCGAGCTGGCGATCGGTCGCCTGGCAACCACGGTGTTCAGCACGGGCGTGTATGCTGCGGCCAGCAGCGGCCCAACCTACGGCGTGACGATCTTGCCCAGCCTGAAGGCGTTCACCAGCGACCTGTGGAGCGGCGCCGCGAGCGTGGGCTACGACCTGGACGTGCCTGCGGGGCCGGCCGGGCTGGGAGTGGGACTACGACTGGCCTACAACAGTCAGGGCAGCAACATTCTGGGGCAGGTGGCCGACAGCGCGTACCAGGCGCAGGCGTCGTGGGTGGGTCTGGGTTGGGACCTGGCGGGCATCGGCAGCATCAGCCGGCCGCTGGGCAAGACCGGGCCGTACAACCTGAGCTTCGGCGGCGGCGCGTTCGAGATCAAACAAAGCGGCGGGGTCTTGACCACCGACCCACAGGGGTTTCTGAAAATCGAGCACAGCGACGGCCTGGCCTGGAACACCCAGCCGTGGACGGTGCGCACACCGGATGGCATGAAGTACACGTTTGGCAACCCGGCCGGCGCCGTGGGCGGCGGCACGGCGTATGAAGCGTTCTGGACGGGATGGGGCCAGGGCTGCGGCGTGCGCGCGACACAGTGGGGTCTGACGCGCATCGAAGACCCGGCGGGTAACCGTTGGGACATCGCCTGGGCGCACGAAACCAAGGGGGTGAGCAACGGCTGCACGGGAAATGCGGGGCAGTACACGCGCGCCAGTTACCCGGAGACGCTGACACTGACCCCGAAAAACGGCGCGGCGACGGTGCGGGTGCGGCTGGTGCGGGAGCCGCGCAATGACAAGAACGTCTGCAAATACAGCGACCCCTACCAGATCAGCTCGTTTGGCGACGGCCGGCTGAAACAGGTCTTCGTCGAGGCCTATACGGCGGCTGGCGCCTGGCAGCTGGTGCGGCGCTACGACCTGGGCTACACCTACGACAGCACCACGTTGGGCTGCGGTACGGATCCCGGGTCGGGCAATCATTCGCTGCTGACCTCGATCACGCAGTACGGCTCCAACGGCGCGAGCGCGCTGCCGGCCTACACCTTCGGCTATCAGGGGAGCGGCAACAGCGTGCGTCTGCGCACGGCAAACAACGGCTATGGCGGCGCGGTGCAGTTCAACTACAGCCCGGAATTCGTGGGCAACAACGCCGGCTGCACCAGCTATCAGTGGCAAGTGGTGACCAGCCAGGTCATCACCAACGGCGCGGCGTCGGGGCTGGGGCTGTTCTCGACGACCGAATATGCTCCGACAGGCGCGTATGCCTACGTGACGCCGGTGGGGTGCAACAACGGCGCCGAGATCCCGCGCGACACCTACGAATTTCTGGGCCACACTGCGGTGCAGGAAGTGGCGAAGGATGCGGCCGGCCAGGCGGTGACGCAGCGCAATCACAGTTACAGCTATCAATACAACGCCAGCGCCGGCAAGCCCGACCCGCGCAAGGGCAAGGAGACGTTGGTCATCACCACGCAGCCGGGTGGGGGCGAGCTGGCGCGTACGGCCACCGGCTGGCTGTTGCAGACGGTGGGCGGGGTGGATTGGCCTTACACGAGCGCGGTGACCCAAACCCAGGGCAGTGCGGTTGCGGTCACGCGTTACGCCTATGCGATCGCCAACCAGGGCGGCAGCAAGCAGTATGGCAACGTGACCCACATCCGGGAGTACGCCAATGCGACCGACGCCACCCCCTACCGCACGACCGAACGCTGGTACTACCCGCGAGATGACGCCAGCGCCTACATCGTCAACCGGGTGGCGCAGGAGAAGCTGTGGGCGGGCGACAGCGGCGGCGCGCAGGAGCCAGGCGCGGCAGATGCGACACGACCGGCTTCAACCAGCAGCAGACGCCGCCGACCAAAGGCCAGTTGAAGGAGGTGTGGCAGGCCAAGACCTGCGATAGCGCCAACCAGGCCGACTGGGCGCGGCCGGCGCTCTACAGCTACGATCTCTACGGCAACCGCACCGGCGAGACCAACGCGGCCGGCGCGACGGCGACCACAGCGTACGATGCGACCTTCAAGACGTACCCGGTGACCCAGACGACCACCCCCGGCGCGGGCGGCGGCGCAACCCGCGACGACGAGCAACACCTATTACGGCGTGACCGGCGCCGAAGTGGGCGGCAGCGGGTTGGCGGGGCAGTTGCAGCGCAGCACCGACCCCAACAGCGCAGCGATCCGTCTGACGTATGACGTGTTCGGCCGCGTGACCGAAATCCGCAAGCCGGGCGCGGTGGGCGAACCCGGTCACCGAGAAGTACGCCTACAGCGACAGCCCTGCGCCGCTGGCGGTCAGACACAGTTTGCGCGACGATCAGAACGGCGACGCATCGGGCACAGTGACCTACCTGGACGATTGGGCATTCTACGACGGCCTGGGGCAGGTCATCCAGACGCAGCAGGAGGCCGCGTCCGACAGCCAGAGCATCGTGGCAGCACGCAGTATCACCCGTTGGGCGGGGTCAAGCAACAGAACGTCCCCTATTTCTATGCGGCCGCCGGCGGCGCGTATCGGCCGCCGGACTGGGGCCAGGCCAAGACGCAGACGACCTATGATGCGCTGGGCCGGCCGCTGGTGGTCACGCAGCCTGACAGCTCGACCACCGAGACCCGCTACGCAGTCGAATACAACCCGGCCGACCCGGATTTCAGCGCCCCGCGGCCTGTGGTCTACACCATCGACGCCAACCGGCGCTTCGTGCGCCGTGCGTCCGATGTGTTTGGCAACCTGCGCAGCGTCTCGGAGAGCACCGGTTCGTGGCCGGTCGGCCAGCCCAATCCTACCTGGGGCAGCGAATACCGCACGCGCTACAGCTACGACGTGGCCGGCCGGCTGCTGACGGTGCAGGATCACGCCAGCAACCAGACGACGCTGACCCACGACCTGTTGGGCCGCAAGACGAGCATGAACGATCCGGACATGGGCGCGTGGCAGTATCGCTACGATGCGGCGGGCAACCTGGTGAAACAGCGCGATGCGCGCTACCAGGCGATCTGCTTCTACTACGACGGCCACAATCGGCTGGTGGGCAAGACCTATCATGCGGGCGTCAGCAACCTGGACACCCTGACGTGCAGCGGGGCTTATGCCGTCGGCTTCAGCTACGACAGCACGGCGAACGGCAACCTGGGCAAGGGCCGACGCACGGGCATGAACGATCCATCGGGCAGCAGCGCCTGGGCCTATGATCTGCGCGGCCGGGTGATCACCGAGACCCAGGTGATCAGCGGTACAGGGGGCGGCGCCTTCGTGACGGCCTGGCGCTATGACTCAGCCGACCGGCCGCTGTGGCAAAAGTATCCTGGCGGCAACGCGGGCCAGGTGGGCGAGCAGGTGAATTTCACCTACACCACCCAGGGGTTGCTGCGCCAGGTGCAGAGCAACGGCAGCACTTACTATGTGGGCGAGACGCTCTACAACGCGTTGGGCCAGACGACGGAACGCTGGCTGGGCAGCACGACGGGAGTGGTGCAGCAGCTCTACACCTACACCGCGGCCGAGAACTTCCGGCTGGTGACGCTGAAGACCGGCAACGCGTCCCCCTACACCAATCTGCAGAACATCAGCTACACCTACGATGACGCCGGCAACGTGTTGAGCATCATTGACATCGCAGCCTACAACGGCCCTCCGCCAACGCCGCCGGCCACCCAGACGCAGAGCTTCAGCTACGATGCGCTGCACCGTCTGAGCACCGCGCAGGCCAGTGGCGCCACGGGCTACGGCGGTTACAGCCAGAAGAACTACGGCTACAACGCCATCGGCAACCTGACCCACTTCGAGAGCACGACGCAGAATCAATGCTTTATCAGAATGGCGCACACAAGCATGCTGTGACCCATGTTGGGGGACGACGGCAGGCTATCAGAAGTACTGGTATGACGCCAACGGCAACGCCACCCGGCGCATCAACGGCAGTCAAGATGTCACGTTGACCTACGATGCCGAGAACCGATTAACCGCGATGTCCGGGGGCGTCACGGCGAGTTACGTGTACGACGGCGACGGCAACCGGGTCAAGGAGACGATCAGCGGCGTCACGCGGGTCTTCGTGGGCAACACTTACGAAATAGACAACGGCACGGTCAAGAAGTATTATTACGCCGGCGCGACGCGCGTCGCGATGCGCACCGGGGCCAGCACGATCAACTATCTGTTGGGCGATCATCTCGGCTCCACGGCGCTGACGCTGAACAGCGCCGGCAATCGCACGACGGAGTTGCGCTACTATCCCTACGGCGCGGTGCGTTACAATCCGGGCAGTCAGGTAACCACCTACCGCTTCACCGGTCAACGCTGGGATAGCGGCACGGCGTTGTATTTCTATCAGTCCCGCTGGTACGACCCCGCCGTCGGACGGTTCCTGAGCGCGGATACGATTGTGCCGGGGGCGGAAAATCCGCAATCGCTCAACAGGCACTCTTACGCGGCCAATAACCCTGTCAGGTACACGATCCTCCGCCATTGGTTCAAAACCGCGCTGGACATCGCGTTCCTCGCCTATGACATCTACGACATAAAAACCAATGGCCTGAATTGGACAAATGGGCTATCATTGGTGGCCGATGGCGTCACCACGATTTTGCCTGTAATCGCAGGGGGCGGCGTACTCGTGCGGGCCTTGATGCATGGCGACGATGCGCTGAAAGCGGTAGCGCACGCTGATGATGCAGTTCAGGCGATGTCGCATGTTGATGACGTCACTGATGCAGTCAAGCGGTTGGATGACCTACCGGACGATGAAATCTTGTACCAGTTCTCACGTCGTCCTGACCCGGATACAGGGGCATTTAGAGGCTTCCCTGATACCTTGCGCACAAAACAGTGGGAAACGGGTATGTCTTGCCAGATTGCATCTCTGTGTGGCCCTGACTCTGTTCAGGGTTCCAAACAACAATTCCCCAATAGAAAAGAGGGACCAGGTGCTGGCGATTGGGTGCGAGAGACGACAGTGGGCGATGTCAAGCAATGGGGAGGTTGGGCCGATCCGGACTATCTGAAAGATACTAAGCTGCCATTTGGTCACGCTACGATTTACTCTTCAGGAGGTAAATGGGGTAAACCGTTTGACCGCATTTGGCGAAACGGACGTCCGATAGCAGAATGAGGTGATCCATGTCCTTAGCACATACAGCCTTTCTGTTTGATTACCGCGCTTTTCAATCTGCTGCGACTCCGCTGGCAGCAGAACTGGATGCTGGCAATCCCGAGCCACTCCGAGCACGGGTCGCTGAAATTCGTCGCAAAGTCGGCAGTTCTAAAAACTGGATTCTTCATGATAAGGGAACCGAAATGGGAGATTTCGGCCGGGATCGCGACCCACGATATCAGGGTGGTCTGTGGGGGAATTGGTTCCTGACCATTCTGTCTACCTTTCTGAGTCCCTGCGTAGAACTAGGATATGACTGGCCCAAACTATCGTGCATGCTCCATAGCTTCAAGTGGACCGATGAGGATGTATGGAAGGTGCTAGTAGGATTGCCAACCGTTTTACTGTCAAGACCCAATGTTCCATATAATATTAACCTGAATGAGGTAGTTCCTATAGAAAACCAGTACCCTATTGGTATTTGATGGCACCTGACCGAAGCACCTATTGTGGTTGGCTGCCGGTGGAGAAAGTGGAGAAATTACATCAGCGATTGCTAGTCGGCCAGCACATGCTTGAAGAGGATCTGCGGACACGGATTGAGCTGCCACCCAACGTCTCTGCAGCCAACGCTCACATCTCCCCGGATCTCAACCCTGACTACTGGTACGAACGCATTCCCATTGTTTACCAGCAAGCGGTTGAGATGATGAGCCAAGCTGAGGATGCCGGGGTAGGACTATTCTCGATTGTATATCAAGCGTATGGTGATCCAGAAGAATGGGGAGACAGAAACGGCGAGACCAAAGTTAGCGCACACACTCTGTACTTTCAGTCAAGCAGTCCGTCTCAAGCCCGCTTCCCATGATATCCATCAGCTACGGAAAACGGCAGGAGTCCCCATCGCGCGGCTACGCTGGCGCACCAACCTCCCGAGGCCCACAGACCGGGTGGATTGGCGCGACCCCAACGGCAACGCCACGCGGCGCATCGATGGCGGTCAGGACATCACGTTGACCTACGACGCCGAGAATCGGCTGACCGGCATGAGCGGCGGGGCAACCGCCAGCTACGTCTACGACGGGGGATGGGGCGCGCGTCAGGAGACGAGCGGCAGCAGCACCACGACCGTTTATGTTGGCAACTACTACGAGCGGCTGCGTACCTGGAGGACTTCAACGACGGGCAGGCGCAGGGCTGGACGGCAAGCAGCGGGACGTGGGCGGTGACGGAGTGGCGGCTATCGCCAGAAGCGACGAGCAGCAACACCAACGCTAATCTCGCCTTCGGACAAACCGCGGCGCTGAACTACGAGTGGACAGCGACCTACACCAGCAGGACGAGCGCCGGGCTGTACCTGTTCGCCTCGGCGGCCAGCGGGAGCCAGCGCGGCAACAGCTACCGCATCTGGCAGGATGCGACGCATGTGCGCATCTACGAGAACGCTGGCAACGTCGCCACGCTGCGCGTCAGTTTCGCTGCGGCGAATGCGGCCGAACAGACGCACAGCTACAAGGTGAGCTACGATCCGTTGACCGGGCGCTTCGACCTGTGGCGGAATGGCGGCAACCTGGGTGCGTGGACGGACGACCGCCGTGAAGAGCGCAGTTTCGTCTCGCTGCGCACCGATGAACTTGAACGTGCTGTTCGACAACCTCACGTTCACGTGAGAGCAAATGCTACGTCGGCGGGCAGCGGGTGGCGGTGCGCCATAACACCAGCGCGGCGGTGAACTACCTGCTGACGGATCATCTCGGTTCCACGGCCATCACGCTGGATCAGAACGGCACCGCGTGACCGACTGCGCTACTATCCCCTGGCATGGCGCGTTACAACGCTAACAACCAGGTGACGACCTACCGCTTCACCGGACAGCGATGGGACAGCGGCACGGCGTTGTATTTCTACCAGTCCCGCTGGTACGACCCGCTCATCGGGCGATTTCTCGCCGCAGATACGATCGTGCTGTAACCAACAAACTACACCCCAAGCATCACAACCTGTTTTCTCTGCGGACGTTATTACCGTCACCGGCCCGCCCACCTATTGCGGACGGACGATGCCGCTGCTCGCGACCCACGAAAGACCCGGTCAAACCTGGTTCGAGGTCGAACAGGCCCCTGGCATACGCCGCTGGCTCCCTGTGGGCGTGACCGACCAGAGCAACCTGGCGCAACCACGTACCTCGTGTCCCCTCGGCTGGCATTCTGTGCGACAATTGCTGGCACTACTACGGCGATCATCGCCGGGCCAGAAGGGACGCAGCAGATGGATGCCCAGATGAGAGGAGGGCAGACGGGACTGCGGCCGGTGCCATCGAGTCTGATGGCACCGGCGCAGTGTGAGAGGTATGACGGGCGCAACAGGAGCGCGTGCGTCGGATCGTGGCATAGGTCTGCCGGGAGCGGCTGGACGAGGGGCGGTGCGATGAGCCAGCGTGAAGGGTCCCGGCAAAGTGAGCGGAAGCGCCAGCAACCGGATGGCTTACGTCTATATTCGGCAATCACGCTCCCGCAAGTGGTACGCAACCCGGAGAACCAGGTCAACCAACGGCAGATGGTGGGGCGGGCGATTGGGTTGAGGGTGGTCGGCAGAGCGCATCGAGGTGATAGACGAAGATCAAGGGCGCTCAGGCAGCGACAAGCGCAAGTCGGAGCGGATTCCAGCGGCCTGGTGACGGAAGTCAGCATGGGGCAAGTCGGCATCATCATCGGCTACAAAGTATCGCGCCTTGCGCGGAACAACGGAGACTGGTATCATTGCTTGACTTGGCGGCTGTATGCGACACGCTGATTGCCGACCACGACGGCGTCTACCATCCGCAGCAGTTCAACGACCGGCTCTTGTTGGGACTGGAGGGGACAATGGTGAGGCAGAACTCCACATTCTGGAAACAACGATTGGAAGAGGACGGCTGCGGCAAGTGGAACGGGGAGCGTACCGCCAGGTGTTGCCGGCGGGACAGGACGGGCCGCCGACGGGCGGGTGGAGAAAAGACCCGGACAGGCGGGTGCGCGGGAGCATCGAGTTGGTGCTGGCAAAATTCGCCGGGTGGGGAGTTGCGGGCAGGTGTTGCACTACCTGCGGCGCGCAGAACTGCTGCTACCGCGTCGCCAGCTGCATGGAGCAGTGCTGGAGAGATCGTGTGGAAGCCACCAACAGACACGGCGATCTACGAGATCGTGCGCAATCCGGCCTATGCAGGTGCGTTTGTGTGTATGGGCGAAGGCGCCACACGCCGGGGCGACCGCCAGCCGTGCGGGGGCGTCGGCCGCAAGAGGAATGGATCGCCATTGTGTGCGACGTCTACCCGGCCTACATTACGTGGGCGCAGTACGAAGCAGACCAGGCGCAGTTGGTCAGAATGGACGGCGCACCGGCAGGTGCAGATCTCGCAGTGGGCGCAGCACGGGAAGGGCCTGGTTTGCTGCAAGGACTGGCGGTGTGCGGACACTGCGGCTACCATCGTCAAGTGATGTACAAAAGAGGTTATCACCACTACCCGTGCCAGAACATGCGGCGCCGGTACGGCATGGCGGCCTGTCCCACGATTCACGGGCCCAAGGTGGGCCGCGGCGGTCACACAAGCCTTCTTTGCGGCCCTGCGCCAGCCAACCTCGACGTACTGGCAAGAGGTATTAGCGGCTCGCGCACAGAACAGGAACAATGCTGACGGCGCAATGGGCCGCACAGGTCAAAGCAAGCCGGTACGAAGCGCAGCGGGCGCAGCGGCAGTACAGCCAGGTCGAACCGGAGAACCGGCTGGTGGCGGGCGAACTGGAGCAGCGCTGGGAGGAAAAGCTACGCCAGTTACGCAACGTCGAGGAAACGGCGCAGCGCGGCGTGAACGCAACCAGTGCGCCGCAGAAGATCACGCTGAGCTGCGTGAGCAATTTGCCCCCTCTCGGCGCACCTGCCCGCAGTATGGGAAGGTTGCACACCTGCACAGCGCAAAACCCTGCTGCGCAACCTGGTCGAACGGGTGATCCTGAGACGAGACATAGCCGACCGGGTGCATATGCGCATCGTGTGGCTCTCCGGCCACTACACCGGCCCGAGGTGCAGACGCCGGTCGGCGTACAAACGACCGTCAACGGCTATGCGGCGATGGTGGAACGAGTGGGCGCATTGCATGCGCAGGGCCTGGACGACACCCAGATTGCGGCGCAACTGGGTCAGGAGGGCTTCCACTCCAACGGCGCAGCGATGTGGCGGAGGATGCCGTGACGACGATTCGGCATGCATACAGGTGGCTCGGCCGAACCGGTCCTCGACCGGTCATTAGCGAGGATATCATACCGTCCCGTGGCGCAACGCCTGGGCGTCAGGCTATGGGTCTACCGCCGGCTGCATACCGGTCAGATCGAAGCCGAATACGTGACCCGCGACCCACGGACACAGCAGTGCTGGATTCAGGATGATCCAGCATTGATGTCCCCCTGCAAGATCAGGCGTGATACTAATTGCAAGGTTAGGAGGGCATTGTGATGATACGATCGTTCCCCGGCCGGAAGATCCGCAAAATCTGAATCGGTACAGCTACGTCGGGGAATCAACACTGACGTCCAGCATAATGCACCTCAAGTGAGTGTAGGATTGGGGGATGGGTTGGGGTGGCCGCTGGATGTACCAGCGCCAGACGTGCGCCAGATGCGATAGGCGAGCAGGAGTACCCGCCTGCCGCTGGCGAATGCTCAGGACTGAGGCCCAAGGCGGACGGTGCGTCGGCCTCGAGGATCAAATCTGGGAGGTCCGGAAGCTTGTGGCGCCGCTGGCAGTGGTGATCCGCCCTCTGTCAGAGCGCACCCAGAGCGGGGCATGGGTTGACGCTGTTCACCCACCAGTCGGCCGCAGCGATCTGATACTGAGATCGTGCCAAGCGAGACGTTGAGTTGTTGCGCCGCCTCCGCTGCCGAGTAACCCATCTCACGCGCAGGCCGGGTTGCCTGGCGGCGGGAGACCACTGCAGTGAGGATGCGATGCCCGATGCGCGTCTGACGCACGTTTCTTTCGTCGGGCGTGATGCGTCGCCGTCTGCCGCCCTTCGGCGTTCAGGATTTCGGCGATCCGATAGTCCCAGCTCCGTCGCAGCAAGCTCCCGTAGCCGAGCCAGCGCCGACATTGGGGCGATGGAAACCAGCAGGACGCGGGCGTGGGACTGTCACCTCTGGTGGCGGCGCCGGTCTGCCACAACACCTGGATGCGGTAAAGCCAACCTGACTACGGAAACTGTCGAGGTCACGGTTTTTGATGACGGAGCGCAACGAGCGTTAGCGGTCGCCGTTCGTTGCCTTAGTCAGGGCATGCCAGAGGGCAAACTGAATCTTGCTGGCCAGACGGCGGATTTGTGCCTGTTCAGCGCTGCTGAGTGGCCGAAGCTGCGGCTTGTGGTACAGTCAGGCCCGCTCGGCTGTCGAACGGCGACGAAGTTTATTCTTCCCACCGTCGTTCCAACTCGGCGGCGACCAGGCGGTTGACACCAGTTCACCTGTTCGTAGCGCAAACGGGCGAGGTGGCCTCGTAGCAGGCGTGTTCCAGGCAGCCAAAGCCAATGGCGCTGTAACTGCTGACGTTCAGCCTCGGCGCCGTTGGCTGGCCGCAATGTAATTCGAGTTAGCGAGCCGGTTGCACGGCGGCTAACGGAAGCTCGCCAACGGCGACATCCCCGTACGTCACGCCGAAACGTTGGCAGCGAGGGCTGGGCCAGGGCTTGGCTGAGCGCCTCGCAGACATGAATCGTTGTTGCGGGAATGCGCAGGTGCAGCGGGCAGCCACAGCGAGCGCACAAGGCGATGCCTTACGCGAGGGCCGCCCCTTCCCGCGCCGGTCGGCGCTGGCCCGCGGGCGCGAACTGACGATTTTCGGCCAGTTGTTTGGTTCTCAGGCACTCAGCCCGGGTGGTGTAGCCCTCGTGGGCGTCGGGTTTGAGCACAATCCATTTTTCCTGCGGCAATCGCTGCCAGGCGCGCTTTGCCCCTGGCTGCCCGGCAGGTGTTGACCCTGCGTACGACCATAGGCATAGACGCCAGCATAGATGGGACGTTTCAATATCTGATAGATAGTTCGGTAAAATCGGCCCTGACACGCCACCAGCCGCCACTAACTCATCAGATGTCAGGTACGGCAGGGTCGGTTGGTGGTCGTGGCGGTAGTGCAGGATGCGTTGCCACTGCCCGAGTGGCGAAGAGCGCAAAGACCAGGCGGATGGCGTCCTGCACCTGGCGGTCGGCGGTCAGCACGACTCGGCCATCTGCAAGCCGATCATACCCCCCGGCAGACGTAAGGCAAGGTTCGCCGCGTCTGGCTTTGTTGAAGTGGCGGCAGGTCAGGTGGGTGCGCATGTTGTCCCGCAGGCTTCGGCGAAGTGCCCTTGAGGCCGAACAGCCAGACGGTCATCGAACAGACGGGTCGTAGATTCCAGCGGAATCGGAGATCAAGAGTGGCAGAGAGGCCAGATCGAAGCCTATACCAGTCAGCGCAGTTGCGGGCCAGAAGCGAGAGTTCCGGTGACCAAATGATGCCAACCTGGGCGAAGGCCGACGGCGGTAACCAACGTCTGAAAGCCGGTCCCACTCGGCGCTGGAGATGCCGGATTGCCCAGGTCATCGTCAGCGTCTGCACCTGCTCACGGGCCAACCAGGCTGACTGACAACGTTGGGCGAGTTGGTATTGCAGAGTCCACGGCTCTCCAAAGTGCTGCAGCCTGACCGGGAGTGGACTGGCAGATGTAGACCTGGCACCCGACGAGCCAGATGGCCGGGTTGAGATCTTGAGTCGGGCTGGTCATGGCTGGCCTCCGCTCTGTGACCTTGACAAGGATGCGTGCCAGAATCAAGCACAGCCTGCCTCTGCAGGGGTGAGGCGAACTCGGCCGAACATCCTGACTCCTGATATGGAGCAGTGGAGGAGGTTGTTGGGGTGAAAGGGTGGACTGCAGGGCTGAGTGAGTGTGACTGGGACATGGTGCGTTTCCTCAGCTGCATGAGGGTTCGCACCGTTATGGCGAGTTGGCGCAAGAATTGTCACGTGTACGGGAGGGGAGGTCGGCCCAAAGTTATCGGCGGGAAGTTCACGCTGTCACTCAACCGCGCACGACACCAGGCTTTACTGGCACAAGCTGCCGGGACGCCTGCGTCCGTCTCGATGAGCCAGCATGGTTCATCCGCATGCAGACCGCCGACCATTCCGCAACACTTGACGATCTGTCACGCAAGGGTGATGTGGCTGCACGATCCGTACATGCCGCAGAACTGTAACCGCTTCGAGGTGGCTATGTTGATCTACTAACTCCT
>JADJYJ010000033.1 GCA_016719785.1 Candidatus Amarolinea dominans | reverse complement strand
CCTGGCTGAGAAGATCGGTCAGATGACGCGGGTGGAAAGGATAGCATCAAGCCGGAAGACATCACCAACGAAGTTCATCGGCTCCTTGCTCAGCGGCGGCGGCGGCTCGCCATCGCCCAACACGCCGGCCGCCTGGTACGACATGGTGGCGCTGGTTTCGGGCGCGTGCGCTGCAAACACGCTGGGCATCCCGCTCATCTACGGCGCGGACGCGTGCATGGTCACAACAACGTGGCCGGCGCACCATTTTCCGCACAACATCGGCCTGGGCCTCGCGTGATGCGGACCTGCGCAGCGCATTGGCCGTGCTACGGCCGAGATGACCGCCACCGGCATCCGCTGGAATTTTGCCGGTCGGGCCGCGCCACAGGATGATATCCGCTGGGGTCGCACTTATGAGGGGTACAGCGAGAACACCGACCTGGTCGTTTCATTAGGAACAGCCCTTGTGCGCGGCCTGCAAGGCGATAACCTGGCGCGGCGCCTGCCGTGCTGAAACGCCCAAGCACTTCATCGGCGATGGCGCCACCACCTGGGGGCACCTCCAGGGACCGAGCAATACAAGCTCGATCAGGGCGACACGCAGATGGACGAAGCCGCCCTGCGGAAGCGCTTCCTGCCGCCTTACCGGGCCGCGGTGGACGCCGGCGCGCTGAGCATCATGGCCTCGTTCAGCAGTTGGAACGGCGTCAAGATGCATGCCCAGAAATATCTGCTCAGCGATGTGCTCAAAGGCGAATTGGGATTCCAGGGCTTCATCGTCTCTGACTGGGGCGCGATTGATCAGATCGCAAACCGATTACAGGGCAGGCCGTCGTCGCGCCATCAACGCCGGTGTGGACATGAATATGGTGCCGCAGCAGTACGACCGCTTCATCACCACGCTGACCCAGGCGGTGGAGGCGGATCTTCAGGCGTTGACGATGCCGTGCGGCGCATCCTGATCGTCAAGTTCGCACTGGGGTTGTTCGAGAACCCGCTGCCGCTCGATCCGGACGCGGGCGTCCGTCGGTTCTGAGGCGCATCGGGCGCTGGCGCGTGAGCCCGTGCGCAAATCGCTGGTGCTGCTCAGAATGACAACGCCGCTGCCGCTGGTAAAGACACGCCGCTGATCTTCCTGGCCGGGGAAGCCGCCAACGACATCGGGACGCAGTGCGGCGGCTGGACCATCACCTGGCAGGGCAGCGATGGCACCATCACCACCGGCGCCACCATTCTGACGGCATCCGCCACGGTCAGCCCCGCCGCGCAGGTGCAGTTCAACCGCTTTGCAAGTTCGACACCGTGACCGGCGCGGACGGCAAGCCGGCCATCGCCGATGTGGGCATTGTCGTGCTGGCAGAGGCGCCCTCATGCCGAAGGTGTGGGCGACCGCGCCGACCTCAGGCTGAGCGAGGCCGACGCAGGGCTGATCGAGCGGGTGCGCGGTCAGAGCCGCAAGCTGGTGGTCATCCTTCTCTCAGGGCGACCGCTGGTGATTACCGAACACCTGGCGGCCAGCGATGCCTTTGTAGCCGCGTGGCTGCCCGGTACTGAAGGCCAGGGCATGGCCGACGTGCTTTGGCGATTTCCCCTTCGAGGGCAAGACGCCGTTCTCCTGGCCGCAGCAACGAGCAAATCCCCTTCGATTTCGCCAACCTGCCAGCCGCCGGCTGCGCTGCGCCGCTCTTCCCCTTTGACTACGGTCTGGATGCCAGCGCTGGCGGCCTCTCATCTTGCCGGAGTGCCCGACGCCCACTAATTGAACTTCTGGACCAGGATTTCCTGCCACGAATGACACCGAATTTACGACGAAAACAAAAAATAATTCGTGTCAATTCGTGCAATTCGTGGCAAAGTCTTACGGCGTGAGTGAGGCGGCCGGGTCGCGGGAAGAGGGTGGCTGAGCGGATGTTGTCCAGGCCGAGCAGTTGCATCAGGAAGCGTTCCAGGCCGATAGCAAAGCCGTGCCGGCGGCATGCCGTGCCTGAACACCTCCAGGTACGCCTCGAACGCGGTCAGATGCTGATGCCGTGCTGCGCCAGCGCGGCGATATAATCCGCATAGCGGTGCAGGCGCTACCGCCCGTCACCAGCTCTGTACCGCGAAACAGCAGGTCGAAGTTGGAGAAGGCCGGATCGGCCAGGTTCGGATGGTGTAGAACGGCCGCTTGCCCATCGGGGGTAACCGGTGACGAACAGGAAGTCGCTGCCCAACGTCTGCAGCGCCCATTGGCCCAACCAACGCTCATGCGCCGGCGCCAGGTCCGGCTCGTCGCGGCAATCTTCGCCCGTGGCCTGATAGATCATCTCCTGCGCGGCCGGGAAATAGACCCAGGGGATGGGCCACGATGCCCCCGGTGCCTGCGGCCGCCAGCGGCGAGATGGCGTCGGGCGCCGCGAACGCGGGCATCTTCACTCGCAGTTGCGCCAGTTCCACAGCCTGCGCATGGGTCAAAATGCCGCAGGATGCCCCCTGAATGACCGCGGCCAACATCTCCATCACGTCGAAGTGATTCTCGATGAAGCCGAACTCCACGTCGAGGCTGACATATTCATTGATGTGCCGCGTCGTGTCGTGCGGCTCCGCGGAAGAGACAGGGCCAACCTCGAAGACGCGCTCGAAAAATGCCGACCATCGTCTGCTTGTAGAACTGCGGGCTTTGCGCCAGGTGGGTCGCCGCGGCCGAAATAGTCAACCTTGAAGACATTGGCGCCGCTCGCCGTGGCTGACGCGACCAACCCGGGCGTTTGCACCTTGTGAAGCCCAGGCCGGTCAGGGTCGCGCGGAAGCGCAGCCATGATGCCCGCGCTCAGCCTGAACAGCGCCCATTTGTTGGGGTGACGCAGCCCTACCACACCGTGATCGAGGAAGGTGCTGAGGGTTGCTTTGACTTCCTTCTTGTTGATCTCACGCGGCGGCGGCTCTGTCACCGCAGTGATGATGCGCACTGCAATCGTGTAGCTCCCAGCCGCCGGGCGCCTGCGCTTCCAGCGTCACGACCCCGTCGTTCCCACCACGCTGCCTTCCACACAGCCGGCCAGCGGCGCCAATTGCTCCGGCGTCAACACCGCCTGGAACAGGCCGAAGCCGTCACGCAGGACCAGAAAGTTGATGGCGCCAATCTGGCGCAGGCGGTGTACCCATCCGCACAGGCGCACCCGTTGGCCCACGGCGCGCCCGGCTTCGTTCGTGCGCACGCGCGGCGCAGATACCACGGTTTCTGTTGACATGTTTCCTCGCACGGTTTCACTACAGAATGGAATAATGGTCACGCTCGAACCCATCTTGACCCTGGCCCAGCGCCCTCCGGCGGGCGGCAAAACCTGCCAGGCGCTCCAGCGATTCTGAGGAAAAAGCCATTGGCAATCTGACGATTGGCGTCGTCCTCCGGCAGCACAAGTACATGCGGTCTATGTTTGTTCGCGCTACAGCGTAATGTCTCCGCGGATCAACGCGTTTACGAGATCACATGAAAACGAGACATCATATCTCCAGGGCGCAGGCAATCGTGGATTTGCCCGTGCCGTTTTTCCCAATCAGGAGCACAGACGGCATCTCCTTCGTAGTCAACTCGAAGTTCTCCAGGCACCTGAAGTTGTGAACATAGAATCTTTGTAGCATTGCAGGACGATTCCTTGTATCTGACGAAAAACACCCAATACATCGGCGTAGGACATGGAATTCGAACACTGGTCAGATTGCCTGATACGCCGGACACGATTCTACTACAGGGAGGGATAAAGATCAAGCGCGCGTGGCTTTTGTCTTCTCGCCCGTTTGCGGTACAATCACGGCTGTCACGATGCAAAGGGCGGCGAGTATGATCTCATTGGAACAGGAAGTCAAAGCCTATTTCCGCAGCCAGAACATGGCCTTCGAGGACAATTGCGGGTCATTTTCCCGTCTGGACTTGCGTTTGGCAACCGCCAGCGGGGCCGACGTTTCTTCTTCGATGCCAAAGAAAAACGCCAGCCGCTCAACATGCAGAACTGGCCGATCTCAACGGTGCCCCAGGAGCATCTCTTTGTTCTGGATGATCTGGCTGCGTAAAGTGCTGGCCTACGCGCCTCCGGTCTGGCCTGGTCATCCGCGATAACCTGCGCCAATCGTACCACCTGCTGACCGTGGTTGACCTCTTCCTGATGCCCAAGCAGCGCGTCAACCGCCCGATCGAAAACGAAGTGCAGGTCATGAAGGGCAAATGGCTGCTCGATCTGCGCAGCAGTTTCACCAGCAGGCCTGGATGGCATTGTGGCCCGTGTCAACACCTACCTGGACCAGCACGACGCCATCTCTTTTTCAAGCAACTGGCCTGCTACGGCGGCCACTATGCGGGCGAAGAGGTCCACGACCGGGGACGATGCACCGGCCAGGGCATTGGGAAATTGACATCAGCGCCACGCGCTGAGCAGGAGGTTGGTGGTGAATCGTTCTGGCTTGATTCTGCACCCTCGACGGATGCTTGTGCTGACGAGCGCTAGTCGCGCTGGCACTGCTTGGACTGGCCGTGGCTGCCGGCGCCTCAACCCGCAGCAACCTCCCCGCCAACAGCCCCATCAGCGTCAACACGCTGGATGACGGGGCCGATACGAACGCGAACGACTGTCTGTGCGCCACCGACGATAATCTCTGCTCGCTGCGCGCCGCGCTGCAAACGGCCAATGCCTGCCCTGGCGCTGACCTGATCCAGTTTGCCATCAGCGGCACGATTGCGCCCTATTACTCCCTGCCGGCGCTGAGCGACAGCAGCGGCGGCGTCACGATTGATGGCTACAGCGCGCCCGGCGCCAGCCCCAACACGGCCCCGTTGACCGGTACGTTCAACGCCAGCGTGACGGTGGCGCTGGATGGTCGCGATCTTGCCTTCGACGGCCTGACCGTCACCAGCCACCACAACGTGGTGCGGGGGCTGGCGATCTACGGCTTCGATGCCAACGTGGGCGCGCCCTACTACAACGGCATTGTCATCGCCGGCGGTCGCGAAAACCTCATCGCCGGCAATTTCCTGGGCCTGGCAGCCGATGGCAGTCATGTCTCCAGTTTTCAACGCGCGGGCGTCAACGTGCGCGCTTCGCCAAGCAAAATGTGATTGGCGGCACGCTGCCCGCGGACCGCAATGTCATCAGCGGCAACCGCTTTGCCGGCGTGCGCATCGAGGGCAACCTGGCGCTGACCAACACCGTACAGGGCAACCTGATCGGCCCGGCGTTGGATGGCGCCTCGGTGCTGACCGACAGCCAGCAACTGTACGGAGTTCACCTCACCAATATCGCCTATGACAACCTGGTGCTTGACAACGTCATCTCCGGCAACAGCGTGGCGGGCGTGGTGCTTTCGGACAGCGCGGGCGGCAACCTGGTGCGAGGCAACATCATCGGGCCAGCCGCCGGCGGAGAGGCGCTCCTGGCCGGCGGTGTCCAGAGCGACGGCGTGTGGATCAACACCAGCGCCAGTAATAACCTGGTGCAGGCCAATCTGATCAGCGGTAACCGCGCCAACGGCGTGCGCATCACCGGCAGCGGCGCCTTTCGGAACCGGGTGTGGGCCAACACGATCGGGCCGCGGCGGCCGGAGGTCCCCTGCCCGGCAGCGTCCAGGCGGTGGGCGTGCGTCTGAGCGATGGCGCGACCAGCAATGAGATTGGCAGCGGCGCAGATGCAGCGGCGTCCAATCGCATCGCCTACCACACCCTGACCGCGGTGACCATCGAGGGCAACAGTCCCTACAACCGGGTGCGGCGCAATAATCTGGCGGATAATGGCCCTTCTCTGTTGCCGCCGGCCGCGCCCGGGCTTGATTTGGGCGCGGATGGCATCACGCCCGATGACCCCGGCGATGGCGATAGCGGCCCCAATAGCCTGCAGAACCGGCCGCTCATCGGCAACATCAGCGCGCTCATCAACCAGATACGTGCTCGATATCTTCGTGGACAGCAGCCCAGAGCACACGCAATATCCGCTGATGATTGATTTCTATCGGGCCGAGGCCAGCGCTGTGCTGGGCCAGGTGGCCGCGGTCAGGCATGGGTGGGCAGCCTGCTCTATGAGAGTACCCAGACCACGATCACGCAGCGTTTCCCGGCCGCCGTCATTCCCAATGACACCGACCTCATCGTGGCGACGGTGACCGATGCCTCTGGCAACACCAGCGAATTCAGTCAGGCCACCGCGCTCAGTCAGAACGCATTTGCGGTCACCAACCTGGGCGACAGCGCCGATGCCAACGTGGGCGATTGTCTGTGCGCCACGACGGACGCCGGCTGCACCTGCGCGCTGCGCTGGAGGAGGCCAACGCCTGCTCAGGACCACATGCCATTGGCTTCCTGGTCGCGGGCGTCATCGTCCTCACCTCCCCGCTGCCGGCCTTGACCGACCCCGCGGGCCTGTGGATTGACGGCACGACCGCGCCGGGCGCCCGTGTCAACACGGCCGCGCTCTCCAGCCCCATCGACGCGCTGCTCACGATCACGCTGAGCGGCAACGACCAACTGCCTGACGGACTGATCCTGGCCAGTGACAACAATCGCATCAACGGGCTTGTCCTCACGCAGTTCACCAACCAGGGCGTCATCATCCAGGGCAGCGCCAATCTGTTGACCGGCAACTTCATCGGCGTGGCGGCCAACGGCATCAGCGGCGCCGCGCAGCAGCAAGTGGGCATCGCCATTGAGAACGGCGCGGCCGACAACCAGATCGGCGGGACGATGCCGGCCGACCGCAACCTGATCAGCAGCAACCTCAGCGCCGGTATCATCATCACCGGCGCCGGCAGCGACCGCAACATCATCATCGGCAACAGCATTGGCCCCAGCGCAAGCGGCAGCATCCTGCCCGATGGTCAGGAGCAGCAGATTGGCGTGTGGATTGGCGACGGCGCGCAGGAGAATCGCATTGGCGTGACTGCCAGCCTGGATGCCGCGTCACAACTGACAGGCAGCAGCAACCTGATCAGCGGTAATCGGCAGGCCGGCATCTATCTCGGACCGGGGTCGAGCCGGACCCAGGTGATGAACAACACGATTGGGCCGGCGGCCAGCGGTCAGAGCATCATCTTTGGCAGCGCGAGGCCGATGGGATCGTGATCGAAGGGGCGAGCGATAACCAGGTGGGGCGTTTGGGCCAGGCTAACCAGGTCAGCGGTAACGATCAGGCCGGGGTGCGCATCACGGGCGCGACAGCCAGCCACAATCTCATTTTGGCTAACCTGATTGGGCCGGCCAGAAGCGGCACGACGCCGCTCACCGGCAGTCAACAGCAGCATGGGATCGTCATCGAAGAGGGCGCGCACGACAACCAGGTTGGCGACACCGCGGGCAGTCTGATCATCTGGCCGGGCAACGTTGTGCGCTTCAACAGCCAGGAAGGCATCGTCGTGACCGGCGAGGAGACGCTCGGCAACCGGCTGTCGGGCAACATCGTGGTCAATGGGCCTGGTCGCGCCATTGACCTGGACGGCGATGGTCTCACGCCCAATGATGAGGGCGATCCCGACCTGGGGCCAAATCGGCGGCAGAATTACCCATCCATCGCGACGGTGCTGTTCACTGACCCTGATCCCGGCGTACTGGCGCAGTATGAGCCGATATTGATCAGCTACCGGGTAGATTCGGCGGTCATTTACGCCTCCTACCCGATCACGGTCGAGTTCTACCGGGCCGATAGCATGACTTCCGGGCAGGCGCTGTCCTACCTGGGCGCCACCAGCTACACGTTCAATGTCGCGCAAAACATCACCAGTGTGCTCTTGGAGCCGGTGCAGGCAGCGAATCTTTGGTGGCCCGGACGTTCGGCATATCTGTACGACGCGAACTGCGATGGTTTCCTGGACGTGACGGACCTGGCCACACTGGTGACGGCATGGCAGTCTTGCCTGGCCGCCAACACGCCGCCCGGTCAGGCGCCTGTCGCCTGCCGCTGAGGGGCCTTACAACAGGGTGTGAAGTTCGTGCAGGCGTTTTTGCACGCCCTGGTAGAGGTCGTAGAAGATACTCCACTCGACCACATCAATGTCCGCGCCCAATTCACTGGTGCGAAAGCGGCTGTAGAAATCGGTCGTGGTGGTAGCGCTGCTCGTAGTGTTCCAGTTTTTGTCGTAGACGCCGCAACTCGGCCTCGGTGTTGTCCGCTTCGGTGGCAATCACCTGCTGGATTGCACGGTCAATAAAGGCGCTCTGAAATCCCTGCGCGTAGAGGTTCTGCAATCCTTGCAAGCGCACTATGGTTGATGAATCGCTCATGCTATCTTCCTCATGATGGCGGCCCAGGCGGCCATTGGCTGTAGCGAGTGGCTGTCATTGTATCACAAAGCGTCCCATTGTGTGAAACAGGATGGCTACCCCTGCGCAATTGACCCATTGCCTGTCACCGTGTACAATACGCACCCGTTGCCCATGATTCGTTGCCCATACTGCATCGGTTTTGATGAACCTGGCATCGCCAGGATCGCCCTGGATGCGCGACGCCGGGCATCCACCACGCCTGAACAGATTCCGTCAGAAAGTCTGTGAGACAGAAGGAGCTGCCCATGAACGACAAGCGTGAGATTCGCGCCTGGTATTTTTACGATTGGGCCAATTCGGCCTTTTCCACCACCGTTGTCACCGTCTTCTTAGGCCCGTATTTGACCTCCATCACCAGGGCGGCCGCAGACGCCAATGGCTTTGTCTACCCTCTCGGCATCCAAGTGGGCGCCGGCTCCTTCTTCCCCTACATGGTTTCTCTTTCCGTCCTATTACAGGTCGTTTTTCTGCCCATTCTTGGCGCCATCGCCGACTACTCGCATCTGAAAAAGCAGATGCTCACCCTCTTTGCCTACATCGGCGCCATCGCCACGATGTGCATGTATTTTCTGCAAGGCAGCAACTACCTCCTGGGCGGCCTGCTCTTTCTGATCGGTAACCTGAGCTTTGGCGCTTCCATCGTTTTCTATAACGCCTACTTGCCGGAAATTGCCAGCGCCGACCGCCGCGACAATGTCTCGGCCATGGGCTTTGCCACCGGCTACCTCGGCGGCGGTCTGCTCCTGGCCCTCAATCTGGTCCTGTTTTCAAAGGCCGCAGACTTCGGTCTGGATACCGCGATGGCGGTGCGCATCAGCCTTCTGTCGGCCGGCGCATGGTGGGCGCTCTTTACCCTGATTCCCATCCGCATGCTGAAGGCGCGTGAGCCGCGGCGCCGCTTACCCGCCGGCGAACGTTACACGACCGCCGGTTTCAAGCAACTGCGCGCCACCCTGACCAGGCTCCCCAGCTATCCGCAAACCATGCTCTTCCTGATCGCTTATCTGCTCTACAACGACGGTATCCAGACCGTCATCGCCCTCTCATCCCAGTTCGGGCAGGAAGAATTGAAACTGTCCATTGATACCCTGACCGCGGTCATTCTGATGGTGCAGTTCATCGCCTTTTTTGGCGCGGCCATCTTCGGCCGCATTTCCCGCTATGTGGGCACCAAGCGCGCTATCTTTGGCAGCCTCGTCATCTGGACAGGCGTCGTCATCTACACCTACGGCGTGCTCAAGGCCGAAGATGCCGCCGGCTTTTTCGCGATCGGCGCCGTCATCGCGGTGGTTCTTGGCGGCAGCCAGGCTCTCAGTCGCTCGCTCTTCTCCCACATGATCCCATCCGGCCAGGAGGCCGAATACTTCAGCCTCTACGAGGTCAGCGAACGCGGCACCAGTTGGCTCGGCCCACTCCTGTTTGGCCTCAGCCTGCAATTTACCGGCAGCTACCGCATTGCCATTCTGTCGCTGATCGTCTTCTTTGTGGCCGGCATGCTCCTCCTCACCCGGGTCAACGTGGCCCAGGCCATCCGTGAGGCAGGCAATGAGGTACCGGCGCACCTCTAGGATGACAAAACCCTTGCATTGGAATCACCGCGCCGGGGCGTTGGGCGCCCTGGCGCTGGCCTTACTGGCCCAATCCCTGCTCACTCAGACGCCTTTCGCCCTCCCCCTGGTTGACGCCTTGCGCGTCGAGACGGCCCATCTCCTGGCCTATGGCCTGCTGGCCGCCGCCATGCTCCTGTTTGCCCTGGCGGCCGCGCCTGAACCGCACGCGCCTGCCTGGCCTGAACCGCCGCGCCCGCAGCCGCGCCTGGCCCTGGCCTTCACCTGGCCCGCGTTGAGCCTGGCCCTGGCCCTGCTGGGCTACCTGGCCGGCCTGGCGCTCTATCTCAGCGCCGGCGAGAGCCTTGCCGTGCGCGCCTTGTGGCTGGCCGGTCCGCTCCTGTTCCTCGCCTCCTATCTGCCCATGCGCGCACGCCCGGACCGCGTCGCCACCCTGCCGTCTGACACCTGGTGGGAATGGGCCTTGCTGGCCCTCATGACGGCCGCGGCCTTTGCCCTGCGTGCCCGCTACCTGACCGCCATCCCCGGCAACATTGACGGCGACATCACCGTCGTCGGGCGTGAAGCCCTCGCCTTGATCGGCCAGCCCGCCTGGATCGGCATCAACACCTACTTCCAGTTCCCCCAGTTCTTCTACATGCTCTCCGCCCTCTCCATGCGCCTGTTCGGACAGGACCTCTACGGGCTATTCCTCGGCTCCGTGCTCATCGGTACCGCCACCATTCCTGCCGTCTTCTGGCTGGGGCGTGAGCTGGCCGATCGCCGCGTTGGGCTGTTGGCGGCCGCCCTACTGACCATCAGCTACACCCACAACCACCTGAGCCGCATCGTCATCCCCAGCGCGCCCCTGCTCATCGTCACGCTGCTCTGCGCCTGCCTCTGGCGCGGCCTGCGTACAGGCCGCGGCGTCTGGTTTGCGCTGGCCGGCATCCTGTTCGGCCTCAGCCCGCTGGTCTATTACGGCGCGCGCGTCACTTTCGTCATTCTGCCGCTGCTGTTTCTGTGGCTGCTGATCTGGCAGCGCCGCCAGATCAGCGGCCAGTGGCGCCACTGGCTGGCCCTTGTCTTTGGCGCCCTGCTGGCCTTTGGCCCCATGCTGGGCTATGCCCTACGTCAGTTCGACGTGGTCATGGGGCCGCACCGGGACCGTCACCCTCACCAACCCCATCGTCTACGAACATCTGCTCAACAAATACGGCGTCTCCACCCTGCCGGCCCTGCTCGTGCGCCAGATCGAACGCACGCTTCTCACCTTTCACCTCTACAGCGACACCAGCCCGCAGTTTGCCTTTCCCGGCCCCATGCTCGACTGGCTGACCGCCGCGCTGCTGACGCTGGGCCTGGGCCTGGCGCTCGCGCGTCTGCGTGATGCGCGCTCCTTCCTGCTCGTGACTTGGTTCGCGGCCAGCCTGGTCCTGGGCGGCGTTCTCACCAATGACCCGCCCAACTGGGTTCACCTGGGCATCGTCCTGCCCGCGGTCGTCATCCTGGCCGCGCAGGCCGGCGTTTACCTGTGGGGCCTCCTGGCGCAGCCTCTCGATCAGTATGGCCGCCTTGCGCTGGCCGCGCTGCTGGTCATTGCGCTGGCCGCGGTCGGCGTCAACAACTGGCGGACCTACGCAACCTGGTCCGTGACCAGTGTCCAGCCGCGCACCAGCATGGCTCGCTTCATCAGCCGCCTCCCCGGCGACACCCAGGTTCTGCTGGTGCAAGAGCCTTTCTCCTGGGATGACAGCGTCTTTCAGTTCATGAACCACAACGTCAACGGCCGCAACATCACCTTCGAAGAGATTCGCCAGGGAATCTTGCCGCCCGCGCCCGTGCAAGAAGATGCTGCTCCACTCGCGTTCATCGTGCCGCCGGAACAGCGCGATCTGCTGCCGGTCTTGCAGGCCGCGTACGAACGTGACAGCGGCGCGCTCGTGTCCACACAGGAAATCAGCCAAAACAACTGGCCGCTGTTCAGCGCCCTCCAGGTCACGCCGCCCGGCTACACGCCAACGGTCCCACCCGCGGGCCTGGGCGGCGACAATCCCTGGCCGGGCCTCCTGGCGATCGGCGGCCTGGTCGCGCTCTTTCTCCTGCTGGCGCTGCGGGCCTGGCGCCGCCGCGCGCCCATCGTGCCGCCGGCCGCGGACACACCCGCGGCCGTGCCCTTTGCCATGACCCCGGTTACAACTGTGGGCGCGGCCCCGGTTGTGGTGCTGACCGATAGCGAAGCCGTGATCCCGGCGCCGGCGGCTGAAGACTCAACGCCCGTCCCTGCCTTGCCTGACACACTGACGGCCGCCCCGCCGGCTGGGGATACACCACCCGCGCCCGCCATGATCGCCAAACGGCTGCTGCACCGCCGCGTTGGGCGCTATGAACTAAGTCTGACCCGGCACGACCTGGCGGTGGCGGAATCAGAACAGGATGCAGCGCTTGCGGCTGCTGCTGAACCGGAGCCTGCGCCGCCGCCTCTGCCGCGCGTCACCTGGCGCAGACTGGCCGGCATCCTGCTGGCACTGGCACTCGCCTACCTGGCGCAGGCCTTTTATGACGGCGCCGGTCTGCGCCAACTCCTGGCCAGCACCCTGGGCAACGCCATCTCATTGGCCTGGTTCGAGCCGAACCGCTTGCGCATCGGCACGGCGCTCTACCTGCTGGCCCTGGGCCTTTTTGCCTGGCTGACGCCCGCCATCTGGACACGGCCGGATCAGCGCGTCCGTCGTCAAGCGCGCGCGGGCAGCTTGGTCAACCGGGTTGGGCGTAGCCTGCTCTTGCTCGCGGCCCTGGGCAGCGCGGCGTTCGGCCTGCAGCGCTTTGCCTGGCAGGGCGAAGACGGCAGCGTCCAGGCGATCTGGCTGCTCAGCATCCTGCTCTTCCTGGCCTCGCAAGCGCCCTGGCAGCTTCTGCGACGGGCCGGCGGCGCGACGCGGCGCATCTGGCCGGCGCGTGCCACCCTGTTCAATTTGCTCATCCTGGTCGTCATTCTGAGCGCGGCCTTCTGGCTGCGCGTCAATCGCCTGGAAATCATCCCCTACGATTTTCACGGCGACATGGCCTCCTACGGCATTCAAGGCCGCGAGATCATCATGGGCAACCAATGGCGCCTGTTCCAGGAGGGTTGGGCCAACATCCCCATGATCGGCTACCTGCCCACCGCGGCCGCCATGGCCCTCTTCGGCAACAACCTCTTTGGCCTCAACATGAGCGCGGTCATCGCCGGTATGCTCAGCCTGCTCGCCTTCTACCTGTTCATCTGGCGCCTGTTCGATAGTCCGCGCCTGGCCCTCCTGGCTACTGCGCTGGTGGCGATCAACGTCCCCCATATCCATTTCTCGCGCCTGGCCGCGTACATGGACCCCTGGCCTTTCAATCTGTTCGCCCTCTTCCTGCTGGTGGATGGCTTACGTGCGCGTCGCAACTTTTCCCTGGCTCTGGCCGGGGTTCTCCTCAGCTTTGGCCTGCAAATGTACTACTCGGGCCGTGTCGTCCTCTTCATCATCGCCGGCTTTCTGCTCTTCGCCCTGCTCTTCCGCCGCGACTGGATCAAGGGCAACCTGATCGGCCTGACCCTCATGGCGTTGGGCCTGCTGATCGGCCTGGGCCCCAGCCTCATCTACTTTGCCCGCAACCAGGATGCGCTGGTCGAACGCAGTCGTTCGGTCTTCCTCTTCTACCCGGCCGTCATGAACCACCTCATGGGCAAGTACGGCGTAACCACGCCCTGGGCCGTCTTCCTGGAGCAGACGCGGCTCTCGCTGTTGATGTTCCATGTCAGCGCGGACTCC
Organism: Candidatus Amarolinea dominans; assembly: GCA_016719785.1. Classification (NCBI taxonomy): domain Bacteria; kingdom Bacillati; phylum Chloroflexota; class Caldilineae; order Caldilineales; family Candidatus Amarolineaceae; genus Candidatus Amarolinea; species Candidatus Amarolinea dominans. The sequence goes on along the minus strand of JADJYJ010000033.1, from coordinate 10,721 downwards.
AGCACGCAGTTCGGCTACCGGCACCCCATGTTCAGCTCCGCTATCTCGCCGCTCATCGCCCTGGGCTTTGGCTACGCGCTGCGCCGCTGGCGCACACCCGGCGCCGCCCTGGCGCTCATCTTCTGGGTGCTCAACCTCTTCATCGGCAGCATCCTCACCGGCGACGCGCCCTTCTGGCCGCGCCTGGTCGGCATGACGTTCGCCGGCGCCTGGTTCGCCGCCCTCGCCCTGGACCGGTTGGGGCATGAGGGCTGCGCCCTCGTGCCCTTACGCTGGCGCCGCCTGTTGGGGCGTGAGGGCTACGCCCTCGTGCCCCTACTGGTGATATTGACCCTCGTCGGCTGGCAGGACTGGAATCTCTACCGCGAAACGGTCAAAATCGCCGCGCGGCTGCAACCCCTCATCGGCCGCTACCTGCGCCCCCTGCCCACCGACATCGCGGCCTGCGACTTTGCGCCGATGAATACGCCCTGCAGGTGCGCGAGACCGCATTCCTGGCCTGGCCGCGGCCCTTGATTGACCTGCCCACCGAGGCGCCCAACGGCTTGATCGAGAGCTGCCCAGGCCCGCCCTTCGTCTGGATCGTCTACCCCCACCAACCCACGCGGCTCTCTGCGATCACCAGCCGCTGGCCCAACGGCGTGCTCGAAGAACACCGCATCCCCGGCGGCGGCCTGCTCTTCAGCAGCTACCTGGTGCTGAACGGCGAACCAACGCGGGGAATGCAGGTGCCGCCGGTGGTCACACCAGAGATTGGCGCGCCGCCTGCCGTTGCCGGCTATCACGCCTTTTACCCGGATGGTTCATCCTTCACGCCGGCGCAGACCTTCCTGGGCGACGAGACCGGCTCGGTGTGGCAGATCAATGCCGGCCGCGTCACCGTGACCGGAGGCCAACTGGTGCTGCACATCGGCCCGCTGCCGGGTCATGACGGTGTGTTCGATTACGTGCGCCTGCTCAACGATGAGGGTCAGGAGATTCGCATCGAAGCCGAAGATGCGATGTTCACCACCGGTGACACCTACGCGGGTCTGGAGGGCAGTGACGGGCACTGGTGGAATCAGGCGTTCAAGCCGTTCAGCGGGGGCTACGGCGTGGTGGCGCAGAAAAACGAGATGGTGCCTGTGCTGACCACCACCATCGCCGCGCCAGACGGCGAGTACACTCTGCTCATCGGCTCGTTCAAGGGCGATCATGACAACGGCGTGTTCGGCCTCGGCATCACGGTCCTCGAGCCATAGGGCGCCGTTCACCTGGCTTTGACGCCGCGGTACCCGTGTGCTATGATGGGGCATCAGACAGACAGGAGAGACAGATCATCACCGTGAGCACAACACCCCACAGGCTGTCGGTCATCATCCCGGTGTACAATGAGCGGGGGACGATCGAGGAGATCGTGCGCCGCGTCCTGGCCGCGCCGCTCGACGGCGTTGAAAAGGAAATCATCCTGGTGGATGATGGCTCCACAGACGGTACGCGCGACATCCTGCGCCAGGTGCAGGCCGAGCAGCCGCAGCGCGCGCACATCGTCTTTCATGAGTTCAACCAGGGCAAGGGCGCGGCCATTCGCACCGGACTGCGCCACATCACCGGCGACCTGGTCGTCATCCAGGATGCAGACCTGGAGTACGACCCGCGCGAGTACGGGGTGCTCATTCAGCCCATTCTGGAGGGGAAGGCCGACGTGGTCTACGGTTCCCGCTTCCTCGGCTCGCACCGGGTCTTCAACTTCCTGCACATGTTGGGCAACAAATTCCTGACCCTGATCACCAATCTGCTCTACAACACCATCCTGACCGACATGGAAACCTGCTATAAGGTATTTCGGTCGGCAGTGTTCAAGGACATCGAGATTCGCGCCAATCGCTTTGATTTCGAGCCGGAGATCACCGCCAAGATTCTGAAACGTGGTTATCGCGTCTTCGAAGTGCCCATCTCCTACAACGGCCGTGACGCCGACGAGGGAAAGAAAATCAGCGCTTGGCGCGATGGTTTGCCGGCCCTGTGGGCTTTGATCAAATATCGTTTCGTCGAGTAGGGGCACGAGGGCGGTAGCCCTCATGCCCCTACAACGAGCAACAAGCCCCAACGAGAGGTTGCTGTGGAGACCACCCTGGAACACAATGCCGAACTAGACGATCCGATTGGCCGCGAGACCTTGCGCCGCATGGCGAGCGTAGATCGCTACAACCGTTGGATCTACGACGAAATTGCGCCGTACGCGGGTCGCCGCCTGCTCGAGGTGGGCTGCGGCATCGGCAACATGACCAGCTATTTCCTGGGCCTGGACGAGGTGGTTGGTCTGGATCGCCTGCCCAGTTCGGTACGCTACGTGCGCCGCATTTGCCGACCGCCCCAATGTCCATATCTGCGAGGGCGACATCACCACGCGTGACACCGTGGCCCAACTGGCCGGCCATCGCCTTGACACCGTCATGTGCCTCAACGTCCTGGAGCACATCGAAGATCACCAGACCGCGCTGCGCCACATGGCCGAACTGCTGACGCCGGGCGGCCGCTGCTCTCTTCGTCCCGGCCGGCGCGTACATGCACGGCACCCTGGACAGCGCGCTGGGGCATTTCCCGCCGCTATGACCGCGGCCAACTGCGCAGCCTGGTGAGCGCGACCGGCCTCACGATTCTGCGGCTGAGCTACCTGAACATCGCCGGCATTCCCGGTTGGTGGCTCAACAGCCGCGTACTCAAGCGCGACATCCTGCCTCACGGCCAACTCAAGCTGTTCAACCTGCTGGCCCCGCTCTTCATCGGCGCCGAGCGCCTCCTGCGCCGCGTGTGGGATGTGCCGCTCGGCCAATCGCTCCTCTGTATCGCCCAGAAACCGACGCAATGACTGCTTCCACCCGCGCAACTGCGCTGCGCAAACGCCTCGACGGCCCGCTCAAACTGGCGATCAGCCTGGCGCTGATGGCCCTGCTGCTGCGCGCGGTCCATTGGCGTGAGATTTTCGCCGTCCTCACCCACATCCACGCCGGTTGGTTTGCCCTGGCCCTGCTGCTCTTTCAACTCGGCGTGCTGGTGCGCGCGGCCCGCTGGCAGATCCTGCTGCGCGCCGGCGGCGTCCCCGCGCCCCTGGCGCTGCTGGTGCGCTGGTACTTCATCGGCAGTCTGTTCAACACGGTCATGCCCACCGGCTTCGGCGGCGACGCGGTCAAGACCGTGGCCCTGGGCCGTTACGCCGGCCGGCCCGGCGTGGTGCTCGGCTCGGTCCTGCTCGATCGCTTCAGCGGCATGGCCATGCAGATGCCCATCGGCATCATGGCGCTGCTGCTGGCGCCCGGCGCGGCCAGCCCGACCGTCGGCTGGCTCCTGGGTCTGCTGTTCGGCGCCTGTGCGCTGATCGTCCTGCTGATGGCGCGGCGCGATTGGGCGTTGGCCTTGCAGCGCCGCTTCCCGGCCGTGGCGCGGGTCAAGGCTGGGCAAATCCTGCTCGACGCCATCCCCACCTATGGCCTGCGTCCTCTCCTGGCGTCGTTTGGCGTCTCGCTCATCTTCAACGCCCTGCTCATTGGCCTCAACATCTGCCTGGGCCTGGCCGTAGGCGCCGCCATTCCCTGGCGCTACTACCTGATCTTCGTGCCGCTCATTTCTTGTCTCCCTCGTGCTCCCTCCTTCGGCGGCCTGGGCGTGCGCGAATTCAGCTACATGGCCCTGTTCACCCAGGTAGGCGTCACACCGGCGGCCGCGGCCGCGATGGGTCTGCTCTTCTACGCAGTCACGATGGGCGGCGCGCTGGTTGGCGGCATCCTCTACCTCACCCCGGCCGCCTGGTGGGAACCGGCGCCTGACAGCCGCAGCCTGGGGGTGGAACAGCCATGACCAATCCCACAGCCTCGACGGCGCCCATGTCTCGGTCGTGGTGCCGTTGTACAACGAGGAAGAGAGCATCGCGGCCTGCAGGCGCAGCCTCCCCGCCGCGCTGACCGGCCTGGGCCGCCCCTTCGAGATCATCGTGGTGGACGATGGCAGCCGCGATGACTCCTTTGCCCCTGCCTGCGCCGCTGGCAATTGTGCAGGACCCCGCGCATGTGCGCGGGTGCGCTTCCGCCGCAACTTCGGTCAAACGGCCGCCTTCTGCCGCCGGCTTCGAGCGCGTCCGCGGGGAGATCATCGTCACCCTGGATGCCGACCTGCAAAACGACCTTGGCCGACATCGGCCTGCTGCTGGACAAAATCGCGGCTGGCTACGATGTCGTCAGCGGCTGGCGCGCTGCAGCGTCAGGACGCCGCGCTGAGCCGGCGGCTGCCCTCGGTCATCGCCAACGCGCTCATCTCCCGCGCCACCGGCGTGACCCTGCACGATTACGGCTGCTCGCTCAAAGCCTATCGCCGCGAGGTGCTGCAGAACGTGCGCCCGTACGGTGAACTGCACCGCTTCATCCCCGCCATCGCCAGTTGGATGGGCACGGCCGTGGCGGAAATTCCCGTCTCTCACCGGCCGCGGCAGTTCGGACGCTCCAAGTACAACCTGAGCCGCACTTTTCTGGGTGATCTGACCTCATCACGGTGCGGTTTCTGCTCGGCTACGCCACGCGGCCGCTGCACGTCTTTGGCGGCATCGGTCTCACCCTTGGCGCTGTGGGCACGTTGATCGGCATTTACCTGACCTATCTCAAGCTGATCCTGGGACAGAGCATCGGCAGCCGTCCGCTGCTGCTCCTGGCCGTTCTGCTGGTCGTGCTGGGCGTGCAGATGCTGAGCATCGGCCTGTTGGGGGAGATGACCATGCGCACCTATTACGAGGCGCAAAACAAACCGATCTACGCGATTCGCGAGATTCTGGAAAATCAAGAGGCAACACAAGAGCCATGACAGCCAACCCATTGGAAAACGTCCCCATTGTGTCTATCGTTCGCCGCAATCACGGCATCGAACATGCCACGGTCTCTCTGCTGACGGCGCGCCGGCCGACCGGCGTATCGTGGCGCAGCGACACCCGTGGTTTCATCATCTTTGGTGAGATCGAGACGCAGGAGTTGGAGTTTGGCGGCCAAAGAGGCGCTGCGACGCCTGCAGGCCGGCGACGCCCACATGGCGGTCCATCCTAACTGCGGCACCAACTTTGTCACCTCCGGCATGTTGGCGGGCCTGGCCGCGTGGGCCGTCACGGTGCTCAGCACGCAGGGCGAGCGCAAACGCTCCGCCTGGGAAGCGCTGCCCACCGCGTTCACAGCCGCCACCCTGGCGCTCTTCGTGGCGCAGCCATTGGGACACACCTTGCAGGAATTTGTCACCACCAGCCCAGGTGCAAGGCGTGCGCCTGGGCCAGGTGACGCTGCGCCGACCGGGCGGCGTGCCGGTGCATTTGGTGGAGCCTGATCCACCCTGAGACTTCTGAACCCTGGGAGATTTCGCGGTCTGGCGTAAGTGGGCACGTATGATTTATTTGATTCATGGAGACGAGGAATTCTTGCGCGCGGAGGCCCTGGCCGAGATCAAGACGGCGTTAGGGCCGCCAGAATTTGCGCAGCTCAACACCGCCGAGTTGGATGGCGCGCGCCTCGCGGGCGGATTCTGCACCACGCGCGCGACGCCATGCCATTTCTGGCGCCGCGCCCCTGGTCATCCTCAACGGCGCGCGCTGACCGGGCGCGCAAGCGCAGCAGCGCGGCCAGGGCAAGGGCCGCGGTCAGGCTGACGCCGCCGGTGTGCGCCCGCCGAAGATGCTGGCCCATCGGTCGGCGAGAGCGGTGAGGCGCTGCTTGGCCGCGCTAGCGAACTGCGCGGCGCTCCTGATCGCCTACCTGGCGCATCGTGCCGGAAAGCACCGACCTGGTGCTGCTGGAGCTTGCGCTGGTGCGCAAGACCGACCCGGTGTCGAAGGCGCTGGAGAGTGCGGCGTTGGCGCCGCGCGCATCCTGCCGTCAATATGACGGGGAATGGTGGAAACAGGACGAATGGCTGTTGAACTGGCTGACGCAGCGCGCGCCAACGCGAAGATCAAGATCGAAACTGGCGGCGACGCGGGCCTGACCGAACTGGTGGGCACGTGACTTGCGCCTGTGATCAGGAGCTGAGCAAATTGCAGGCCTACAGCGCTACAACGCCCGTTTTCATCAGCGTGACCGGTGTCAAGTTGCTGGTGAGCGGCGTGCGCGAACGCAGCGTGTGTTCGAGATGGTGGAGGCCCCGGCTGGCGGCAATGGCAAAGCAGGCGGTGGCGTTGCTGCAGCCTGTTGGGCGCCGGTGAGTAGCCGTTATGCATCCTGGGCGATCGTTGGCAGTTCCGCCTGCTTTGCAGGTCAAAGAACTGATGAGCCAGGGCCAAAGCCCAGGATGCGTTTACGCCGCGGTTAGCCAGAAGCCATCCACCATGAAGAAGGCCTGCCCCAGGGCCCAACTTCCACCTTGCGACGTTGGAAGGGGAGATGGAACGCCTGCTCGAAACCGACATCGCCATCAAGACCGGCTAAATGGAAGACTGCCTGGCGCCACCATGCGCATCGTCGCCGAGTTGAGCCAGAGCCGTTAGGGCATCTGGGGCGCAGCCTGCGTCCTGATGGTCCGCAGGCTGGCGATGAGCAGCAGCCCGGCTGATCGCCGCCCACAGGCCAGAAGGGCGCACTGGCGCCTCCCCAGTATTGAAAGACCACTCCGCCGAGCAAGGGCGCTAGCGCATTGGCGCCGCTGAGAAACGCCGTGCCGATGCCCAGATGCCGCCGCGCTTCATTGTCGGCCACCCGTTTGGTGATCAGGCTGTTGATTGCAGGTTGCAGGACGCCGCCGATGGAGGCCGGAATCATCGCCAGGAGTAGCCAGCCGAGCCCCCGCCAGCCCTTGCCGGCATCGGAGGGCAGAGTGATGGGCAGGTTGTAGGTGGCGGCGTCCGCCCGGCAGGCGTGTCAGTACCGGCGCTTCCGCGTCGCTTCTTGGGAGAGCGGCGGCGTACCAGGTGGCGGCTGCGGGTCAGCGCGGAGGGCCGTGGCCCAGGTAGGGGCTGCTAGCCCCAGGTAGATCAAGCGGGCGGTCGCCCCATCTCCGGCTCCAGCGGCCGATCAGACCGCCCTGCACGGCCACGAGATGATGCCCACGAACACGAAGATGATGGCATTGTCCGGACGCGCTGAGACCAGGCGGTTCAGGTGGAAGAGCGAGAGCAACTGCTCGAAGCCACCGAAGGCTGACGAGTTGCGCGAACATGTCAGTACCAGCAGCAGGCCGACCTCGGGGTGGCCAGCGCGAACATGACCGAGGGGTTGCAGCCTTCTGGCCTCCTTCCGACCGCTTTGCGGCCAGCGCCTTGGCGCTCTGCAGGGAGCTTCCCTCAAAACCAAAAGATGGTGAGCAGGATCGAGAGCAGGAGAAGCCCGCTGTGACAAAGGCGGGAACATGGTAGTTGTTGCCGCTGGCGGCCAGCGAGACGAAGGCGATGACCGGCCGATCACGACGCCAAGCCCGAAGGCCAGCGCCGATCAGCCCGGCCCCTGTGTGCGGGTCTTCTCGTTGTGCTGTCGCTGATCATGGCCTGCGCGGTGGGAGATGTTCGCCCCGGAGAGCCGTCGATCAGGCCGGGCGAGGAAGAGCAGCCAGAGCGCATCGGCAAAGCCGAGCACGATGAAGCCCGCGAACGTCCCGATCTGGCTGATGACGAGTACCGGCCTCCGCCCGAAGCGGTCGGAGAGCCGCCCCAGCAGTGGGGCGCCGATGAACTGCATCACCGGGTACGCCGCCCCCAGCAGGCCGATCAGCGCTCAAACGAGGTGGCGTAGCATAGAGCAGCAAGGAATGATGTCAGATCTGTCAGACCGAGGTCAAATCGATGATGAAGATGGAAGCACCTCAGTTCAAGCCGTCAGCGGCGTCCGTGGAGACAGTCGCAGCAGTAGTAGTGGTTTGGCAACCTTTGTTGTTATGAATTTCTAACCCAAAGTTACTGTTAGTCGCGTGCGCCATCGAAGAAGACATATCAATCATCAGATCAACAGCAGCGCGCCCAGTTCGTGCTCGCTGTGCGCCGGGTAGAAGAACGGGTGTTACCAACCCGACAAGAGCCAGGTGGCTACGAATGTCCAGCGTAATTCCCCCGCTGGCGATGCCGTTGCGCAGAAATGGGTCCCGCCCAAGGCAAACGTAATAAACCGCGCCGAACAAGCTCTCCCGGTCAACTGCGGCATCTCCTGGCCAGCCAGGCGAATCAGCGCGTTGCTCCGGCGGTTGGTGCAAAGATGGCAAGCATCAGGTTGCGCACCTTCGGTTGCGGGTGGACCCGCCGCCTGCTGCAGCAACTCCACAGCAGCACGCGTTTCGGGCGTCCGTCCAGGCACGCGGTGGAGATCGCCCAGCAGGTCTTCTCATCTTTGAAAGTCGATAGCAGACCAGCCCTTGGACCCCCCACCGTTTCTGGCAATTTCTACATGCATGGAGAGGCCGTAGGTAGCCCTGGGTGACGAAACAGATGGTCACCTTCTGAGGGCGTAAGAAGTTGCATGAGGTCGGAGACCCGTGCAACAATTGTTAACTGAGACGCAGCCACGGCCCGCCACAGTGGGAGAAGGGCCACGGGATGGAGACAGCAGCAGCACGATCGCCAGACCGAAGAAGATGGCACCCTGGCGAAATTTGGCGCTGTTTGTCGCCGTCGGCCTTGCCTGCGCCTGCTCGATGTGCGCCAGAACGACGGCAATCAGCATGGCGAACAGGTGGTCAACGGCAAAGAAGCGATTACCGGGTTATGGATATTCGCCCGGCCGCAGGCGGCCAGGGTGATGGGGCTGTAGAAGTAAAGCAGAGTTGTTAAGGCCAATGAGGAGCCTCGCGTGTCCATCAAGCTGGTGAAGATGATGCCCAGGCGCTTGTCGAGCGCAGTCTGCGCTCTGGCCGCCTCGCAACTCGCCCATAGGCGCGGCTTCGCCAGAGGCCAACGCCGCCAAGGCGATGAAGCCAACGAACAATCGAATGAAGCGTCAAGAGAACGCTGTACACAGAGGGTCACTCCTAAATGTTGTTGCGGCAATAAGGTCACACCCTTCGCTTCTCTTACCGACCGGTCGGTCAGTTGAGTGAGATTGCACGATGGCCATCCATGGGTGTCAAACTGGCGGGCCTACGCCGACAACTTGCCAATTTCACTGTGTGGCGCTTAGCCTACTGACACCCAGGTAGCAGGTCATCAGGCGCTGCCACAAGCTGCTGTATAGGAAACATTTGCTGTGTCGAAAACAGGCTTAGAATGATTGAGGTTCCTATGTGTACAACTGTCAACGTGCTTAATAAAGCGACCGTATTTCTTTTTGGGACTACGAGATCACGGACGAAGAAGTCCGTGCCCTTCTTCGGGGTGGCACGCCGTTCGAAAAAGCTCGATCATCAGCCCATCCTGGGACACGCCGGTTGGGACGATAGACCATGCCATCTGACAGTGGCTGACATCCGTTTAAACTTCGAGAACCTACGCTTTCTGGCGGCGCAGGATTTGTGAGCAGGAATCTACGCGCTGGAGAAGTGGACGAACTACGTATAACGCACACCGTTCCGATCTCGTCTCTCCTGGCTCACACCGCTTCCAGGCGAGCGTGCTCGAACGTTTCTTCGCTACCGAGGCGGTGAACGTTTCTTCCTGGGGGGTACGGCCCTGGTTGCGTTCCATTTTTATCACCGCGCCAGCGTAGACCTCGATCTGTTCACCCTGACGATCTGGGTTTGCGCGAGAGACCGACGTATTGATTCTCAACTGGCGGGCCGGTCTGGGTTGTCGTTCCGGAGCGATGGCGCCGCACACAGAACATGTCAGAGAAATCTTCCTCGAACCAGATACCGATGCCCCATTGAAGATAGATTTGGTGCAAGACTTTGACCCTAGTACGGCGAGCACATCAGAATTGATCGAGTCATTGTAGATTGTATCGAAAACATCGGCGCTACCAAGATCGCTGCAGCCATCTGGTCGCACCGCCGAAAGATTTCGTAGGACCTGTGGTTTATCCTTCGGGCTGGGTACGACTTTCGACGACTTGCTGGTGAAGGCGCAGACCGGAAGATACCGGGACGTTCCCATTCTACCTGGCCGGGTCGCTCCGACAGTAGGTGCTCAACTCTCCGACGTCTGCCGGTCACTACGTCGCCTCTTGGCACTCCTCTTCGATCTTGCGTTTCACGCTGGCGCTTGCCGATCGGGTCGTTGAACAGACACGCCCATAGGGGAACGACTCTGCCACCCGGATCCAGGCATGAAGCGGACCCATCATCGGCGATTTGTAACTATTTGTATCGCGGTGCAGCGGCGACGAATGTTCGAGAGACAGACGCCCGCACAGATTGCGCCATCTACTTTGGTTTGCATCCGCCGCGGCGACGAAGATGGTGATTGCTGGATGATCGAAGAGGCGGAAGGTCAGGGGTTCGTTACTGTCGTCCCAGGCGTTAGCGGGCCGAGCCGGGGCGTGACCTCGAAGGCCCCCAGCACGCGATATCTGGCCTACGGAGAGTTTTATGGTAGAAATCGGCCTGGGTTAAAAACCGCGCATATATCGTGAAGCGCGCCCAGCCCAACTGCCGCCCAAAGTGACATAATCGGTGGTCAACAGATCTCGTGGCAGGCCTCGGTTTGTTCGGCCGAGATCTGGCACGTGGCAGCGCACGCTGCTCACCCTGGCCACCGTTGTAGGGATTCCAGATGCGCCACTGTAACCTCCTCCGTTATAGCCGTACTTCAGCGGCGGCCCTTGTGCAGCAGCAGTCCCCCTTTCTTTCATCCTTTCCCACCA